>NZ_JBEQZJ010000006.1:0-97796 GCF_045223415.1 Hoskinsella mucinilytica
TTGAAAAATTCTTAAAAGATAAAAATTATGATACTGAATTAAAGAGCTTGCAAGAAAAATCTGAAAGATATTTTAAATCTTTTTTAGCTATTAAGTATAGAAACTCATTAAGACGAAATTTCTGTTTAAATGATTATTTACATAAGGAAAATTTTCAGAAGTTTATTTTTGAATATCCTATTATTTTATCAACTACTCATGCTATCTCACTTTCTAGAAACCATGATTTTAAATTTGATTATTTAATAATAGATGAAGCTTCACAAGTCGAATTAATACCAGGGATTATAGCATTAAGTACTGCAAAAAATGTAGTAGTAGTTGGAGATAAAAATCAACTTTCTCATATACCTGAAGAAAGTATAAAAAAAGATGAATATAAAAAACTAAGTGAGCAATATAACATTAGTTTTGAATATGATTATTATGAAAATAGTCTGTTAAGTTCATTTGATTTTATTTTCAAAGACGATATTAAAGTTCTATTGAGAGAACATTATAGATGTGATAGACGAATTATAGAATTCTGTAATAAAAAGTACTACGATGGAAAATTAATTTGCCTTTCTAAAAATGAACAAAGGAATCCCTTGATTTTGTTAAAAACAGTATCTGGTAATCATCTAAGATATGGGAAAAAAGCAATTAATAAAATCACAAATATCAGAGAAATTGAATCATTAATTGATAAAGAGTTTATACAAGAAATGGGAATTAAATTAGATGGTGATAAGACATTTGGCTTTATTGCTCCTTTTAGAGGACAGGCTAATATAGCAAGTAAGATTTTACCTTCGGAATTTCAAAAAGATACAGTTCATAAATTTCAAGGTAGAGAGTGTGATATTGTAATGTTTTCTTCTGTTTTAGATAAAAAGGTTAAATCAAAAGCATTAATGAATTTTGTAGATGAGCCTCATCTTTTGAATGTAGCCATATCTAGAGCAAAAGAACAATTTATTTTAGTTTCACATGTTGATACATTCTTAGAAGAAGATGGTGATATAAGTGATTTAATTAGATATATCCAGTACTATAAGGAAGATTGTTTGATATATGAAAGTCAAGTAAAATCAATTTTTGATTTATTATATTCAGATTATTCAACTCTTTTAAAAGAGAAAGAGAAAAATAGAAAGTGGAAGAAATCTAGGTTTAATTCTGAAAATCTATTATATGAACTATTAGATGATATACTGGATAATCGCAAATATAAATATGTTAGAGAAGTATATCTAAAAGAAATGTTTCAGGAAAAATCATTATTTACAGTTGAAGAAGTTACCTATATTCAAAATAATTCAAGAGTAGATATAGTGATATACAATATTTATGATAAAAAACCTTTATTGGGAATTGAGGTAGATGGATTTATGTCTCATGAAAATAACCCTGTTCAATTAATTAAAGATAATTTAAAAGATAGTATTTTTACGAAAGGTAAAATACCTTTATTGAGACTTAAAACAAATGAATCAAATGAAAAAGAAAGAATTAAAATGTATCTAAATCAAAATTAAATATGAAAAATATTGTATATGTCTATTAAATATGTAATCATAATAACTTATTTAAAGGTGTAGTATAGTAAGGAAAATATATGGGCTATGTAAATAGTTTTAAGAATTAAGCTCAAATAATGTTGATAGATGGATCAGATAAATTTAGAATACTATTTGCTGTCATATAACCTTTTTTATTCCATAATTTCTAGCGTGATTTTGTCAAAGCTGATATCACATGTACATGAAATAAGAAAATAAAAAATAATTATGGAGTAATTTTATGAATACTTATACAGATAGAGAAATATATAAAGAAAGTGCTGTGATTGACAAATCCTTTAAAGGTAAGGAAAATTCACATCAATGTTGAATATCATATATTTTACTTTAAAAGTGAAAATATAGTTTCTATCTAAAATGAAATGAATAAACTGGATGATTGCAAAAAGTGTTTATGTTTATTTATAAAGAAAGGATAAAAAAATGAAAATAAAAGAGCTACGTGATTCAGTAAAGGAAAAAGATAGTAAAGTATTAGAAAATATATTGGTTGAAGTTTATAAGTTATTGCCAAAGGATAAAAAGGAAGATGCTGATGTCTTGATTGCAGATATCTCATCTGGAAAAGGAAAACAGAAAAGAGTGATATCGTAAATTATCCTGAATTATTGACCGAAATAGATTACTTTATTCAATGTGCAAAACAGGGATATTACTTTGCACCAAACAGAGTGATTTCAAAATCGGAACGCCCTAAATGGAGGTTTAAAGTAAAAGGTTTTATAAAACAATTATTAGCTTGTTCAATAGAAAATCCCTGTTATCCAAAAGCAGTTTCTGCACTAACTTCTTTATATGAATTTATATGTCAAAGCTGTGGAGTATATATATTTAGAAGTGAGGTCCCATTTCAATCACTTGGTATTGATCAAGATGATTTATACGCATCTGTTGTAGAAAAAATAATTTCTCTTGGTGTAAATGAAGAAATTATGAGAAAGTTGATTTTACTTGCAGTCAATGTAGATCTTAGCTTGATTGCTTACATGAACAACTCATTGACCGTTTACTTAGTATTTTAAATACTGAGGAGCAGAGAAAGGATCTTTTATCTATCGCAATAAGTATGCGAAAAGAACAATATCAGAAATTGAAATCATATAAAACAAAATATGAAATTCCCTATGAAGAACGTTCTCTTCTTGAGGAATTGAATAAGATTACCTTTATTATATCAGCTATTTTTGGTGTTACACAAAATGATGTTGATGAATATTTTAAATATAGTCAAGATCGTGCAGAAGTAAGCTTGTATTGTATGTTAAATTATATTAGCATTTTCGGAGTTGATGAAGATTGGATAGATGTTTATCGCTATGCAATTACAAAAATGAAAATAGAACCAAGAGATTATCTAAAAAACAAATATCAAGAACTTTTGAAAGAATTAGCATAGAATGATAATCTTATATGGAGATAGGAAAAATTATATAGATTTTAATCCTTAATTAAAAGGCATGGCTCTATATCGATAAGAGCTATGCCTTATTTATTTGCTTTGATTTCATGGTACTCATTTGTTGCTGCATGAACCTCAATATCGATTTTTCTAGGACGAAATTCATCTTTGCCTGCATCACATAATGGGCATTGATAATCAGCAGGTTCTTTTAAAAAGTCATCACCTTCATAGATATAACCACATACACTACACATATAATTCATGTCAATGTCCTCGCTTTCTTTATGTAAATCATTATACTGATATTCCTTATGTTTGTCAGTTAAAATGCTCCTAGGATAGATTGAGAATGACTATAAAATTTCTTTCTAAAACTAATATTTATTGTTTTTTAGTATTATTTGGTTTTAAGAAACCTTTGGTCATCAATTTTTTTCAACCTTATAGCCAGCATTATAAGGCATCCTTCGTATTAGCAATGTAATCAACATCACTCGATCATATGACTAGTTCTTCCAAAGTTCATTCTTGAAGTTATCGGATTAAAGATTATTTCTTTTCCCATTTCTAATATAGAATAAGGTTTTCAAGAATAATCTATACAATAAAATCATCGCTGATTAAAATTTCAATCATAACAATCATGAAATCATTGTTACAATTTTCATTTTAAACCAGTATCGATATATTATTATTTTCTAGCTAAAAGAAACATCGATGGTAAGCCACATGTTATTTTTGAGATATAAATGAAATCTTTAGAAAAACAGTACTTTAAGGTATCAATCTAACAAATTTTCATAAATTTTTACATTTTTGTATTCAATATAGAAAAAATAGAGTAAAATTACTATGTACGCTTTGTACAAGAACAACAAAAAGAGAGTAAATTGGAGGTAATTATGAGCGGTTTTTTTGGAGTAGCTTCAAAAGAAGATTGTGTTTTAGATGTATTCTTTGGTGTTGACTACCATTCACATCTAGGAACACGAAGAGGCGGTATGGCAATCCATGGTGATAAAGGATTTAGTCGTGCCATTCATAACATTGAAAATTCACCATTCCGTACAAAATTTGAAAAGGATATTGATGAATTTAAGGGAAATCTTGGAATCGGCTGTATATCTGATAATGAAGCGCAGCCATTATTGGTGAAATCTCATTTGGGGTCCTTTGCTATTACAACGATCGGACGTATCAATAATATTCAAGAGCTACAAGACCTATGCTTTGAAAAAGGTGTAACACACTTTTTGGAAATGAGCTCTGGAGAAGTAAATCCAACAGAACTAGTTGCATCTTTGATCAATCATAAAGAAACCATTGTCGATGGATTGCGATATGTGCAGGATTTGGTAAAAGGAAGTATGAGTATTTTGATTTTGACACCTGAAGGAATCTATGCATCAAGAGATCGCCTTGGCAGAACACCGATTGTATTGGGAGAAAAATCAACAGGATTCTGTGCAACCTTCGAAAGCAGCGCTTTTTTAAATCTTGGATATCACCATCATCGTGATCTTGGACCTGGAGAAATAGTCTACATTACACCTGATAAAGTTGATGTTAAACAAAAACCATTGGATCAAATGAAAATATGTTCTTTCTTATGGGTATATTATGGTTATCCAACCTCTACCTATGAAGGAGTCAATGTTGAATGCATGAGAAATCGTTGTGGAGAATTATTAGCAAACCGTGATGATGTAAAGGCAGATAGCGTAGCTGGTGTTCCTGATTCTGGTATTGCACATGCAGTTGGGTACTCTAATAAATCTGGTATTCCATTTGCTCGTCCTTTTATTAAATATACACCAACATGGCCTCGTTCCTTTATGCCAACTAGTCAGGCGCAACGTTCTATGATTGCGAAAATGAAATTGATACCGGTTCAAGAGTTGATTAAGGATAAGAAGCTGTTATTAATTGATGACTCCATTGTTCGTGGAACTCAGTTAGGTGAAACAACGGAATTCTTATATGATAGTGGAGCTAAAGAGGTTCATGTTCGTCCTGCATGTCCACCTATTATTTTTGGCTGTAAATATTTAAATTTTTCTCGTTCTAGCTCTGAAATGGATTTGATTACACGTCGTGTGATTCGTAAATTAGAGGGTGATGATGTGTCTGATGCAGTGCTTGCTGAATATGCTGATCCTGATAGTGAACGTTATAAAAAAATGTGTGATGAAATATGTAAACGTGGAAATTTCACATCCCTGCGCTATCATCGTATTGATGATATGGTTGCGGCTATTGGATTGGACAAGTGTAAACTTTGTACTTATTGTTGGGATGGTAAGGAAGATAACGATGAGTAAGGTTAAGAATTTTATATTTGAAAATTTTTAGTATATGAATTGATATAATAAAAGACCCAAATAAACCTAAAGTGTTAGGAAGATTTGGGCTTTTTATATATGAGGTAATCTTTTGGAATAAGGCTTGACTTTTGCAAGCAGAGCAGTTTTAGAAGAGTTAGTTAATTTAGATCCACGAAGCCGGAATAAGGCTTGACAGTTTATGGAGTGTGCGGTATCTAGGTCATTTTTGATTTAGATCCCCAAGCCGGAATAAGGCTTGACAGTGCACTGGAAGCAAACTTTGTTATCCTTCCAAATTTAGATCCCCAAGCCGGAATAAGGCTTGACATGGAACGCTTTACAAAGCAGATGGAGTATGTTGATGATTTAGATCCCCAAGCCGGAATAAGGCTTGACTTTCTGATTGAATAATCGTATTTAAACCTATATTCTTATTTAGATCCCCAAGCCGGAATAAGGCTTGACAGAAAAGGTGCTAAAAGGATCTTACACCAAGATATTTAGATCCCCAAGCCGGAATAGGGCTTGACCTGATGTGATGTTGGCAGTTCCGTTACAATTTCAAATTTAGATCCCCAAGCCGGAATAAGGCTTGACCTTTTTCTTGTCTTTCTTATGTGCAGATGCTTTATATTTAGATCCCCAAGCCGGAATAAGGCTTGACAGCAAAAATAGCATAAATCTAGTTAAATGAAACAGAAATAAGAGCGCTATTAATATCATTTTTTTACAATTTATTTCATATAGACTTGATAATGCTAATTCTAAATGCGAATCCCCTAGGAAAACCGTGTGAGCATAAGGTTCGCAAAATAGATAATCAAGAAAACTGTTATAACACCCTTACAATATAATTATAGCAGTTCTATGAATGATCAACCAGATAAAAATACATTTTTGCATAAAATAAGTCAAAGAAGCTAAATAATGGAATAATAACACTAATTTTTATCAAAATTTTCCTTTATTTTTTTACATATTGATGCAAGCGTTTTATAAGTGTGATAAACTTATGGTGGACAAAAAGAAAGATAGGAGAATTGAAGCATGAAACAAGACATGATTGTAATTTTAGACTTGGGTAGTGAAGAAAATACACGCTTGGCTAGAGAGATTCGTGAATTAGGCGTATACAGTGAAATCTATCCCCACGATATAACAAAAGAAGAACTAGAAAAGTTACCAAATGTAAAAGGTATGATTATCAATGGTGGACCAAATCATATTGTAGATGGAGTAAGGATTGATGTATGCGATTGTGTATATGAAACTGGTTATCCGATTATGTCAGTAGGGCATGATCTTGCAAAATGTAAAGAAAATTTGGAAGATTGGTCAGATGATACGGATGAAAGACTTACTGTTTTAAAACATTTTGTATTTGATGAGTGTCATGCTGAGGCTAATTGGAATATGAAGAATTTTGTTGAAGATCAAATCGAATTAGTAAGAAAGCAAGTTGGAGATAAAAAAGTGTTATTGGCTTTATCTGGTGGAGTAGATAGTTCTGTTGTTGCTGCTTTACTGATAAAAGCAATAGGGAAGCAGTTAGTATGCGTTCACGTAAATCATGGCTTAATGCGTAAGGGTGAATCTGAAAGTGTTGTTGAAGTATTTAGAAATCAATTAGATGCGAATTTAATTTATGTGGATGCGAGTGATAGATTCTTAGGGAAATTAGAAGGTGTTGCAGATCCAGAAGCAAAACGTAAAATAATAGGTGCTGAGTTTATCAGAGTTTTTGAAGAGGAAGCACGTAAACTGGAAGGTATCGATTTCTTGGGTCAAGGTACAATTTATCCTGACATTGTGGAGAGTGGAACGAAAACAGCTAAAATGGTAAAGTCACATCATAATGTTGGTGGATTACCTGAAGATTTTGATTTTGATTTAGTTGAACCGTTACGTATGTTATTCAAAGATGAGGTTCGTGCATGTGGATTAGAATTAGGTTTGCCTGATGAAATGGTATTCCGTCAGCCGTTCCCAGGTCCAGGGCTTGGAGTACGTTGTCTGGGTGCGATTACCAAAGAACGTTTAGAGGCTGTTCGTGAAGCTGATGCAATTCTAAGAGAAGAATTCCATAATGCAGGTTTAGATAAAAAGGTTTGGCAGTATTTTACAGTTGTACCTGATTTTAAATCTGTTGGTGTAAGAGATAACGCTAGATGCTTTGAATATCCTGTGATTTTGCGTGCTGTTAATACAATAGATGCTATGACGGCGACAATTGAACAGATTGATTGGCCAATTTTAATGAAAATTACAGATCGCATTTTAAAGGAAGTAGCAAATGTAAATCGTGTTTGTTATGATTTATCACCAAAACCAACTGCTACAATTGAGTGGGAATGATGAGGAAATGAAAGAAAGGGATTGTAAAAATAGTTAAAGAATAATGGCTATGAGAGGGCTTACTCTGTTATGGATAAAGCCATCTAATAAAAAGCACTTTTTCCAGTTTTGGATAAGTGCTTTTTCGATTTTTATAACTTATAACTCGTTATAATCCCGATTAAGAAGTTGATTCATATAAAATCAAATTTAAGTAATTCGCTTTTGTGCAGCTTCGTAGTATTCTTTATTAATTTCGATACCAATAAATTGTCTGTTCAAAAATTTACATGCAACTGCCGTTGAACCAACTCCCATAAATGGATCTAAAACAACATCGTTTTCATTTGATGCAATCTTTATGATATGCTCCAATACAGAAATTGGCTTTTGAGTCGGATGTTTTGGATTGCTTAATCTTTCTGGATATTCGCATATAGGTGTTTCAATAAAGTTATGCATTTTATTTTGTGAAATAAAGTTCCATTTATGTCCTTTGTTCCATAAACAAATTATTAATTCACAACTGTTTAAAAAGGTTGTTTTGTATATGCAAGGAGTTGGATTAATTTTATGCCAAACCATAAATTGAAAAGTATCAAATTCTTCATCAAAAAATTCATGCCATAGACCTATTTGGTTATAACTGGTAAATACAAAGATGTTCCCATTTGGTTTTAAAATTCGTTTAAAATCCTCAACTAATAAGCTAGGATTAAAATGTTTCTCATCCCATTTTGCGATTTTTGTGTTTAATTTTCTGTTTCCGATATAAACATTACTTTTTGAATATTTTGAGATGTTATATGGAACATCTGTTAAAATTAAATCGATAGAACTATTCTCAATTTTCTTTAATTCTTTAAATGCATCTCCATTAATTAAATTAATTTTTTCTTTCATGTAAAGATCCTCCTTATAATATTGTTTATATTTATAATGAGAATTAGATATGTTAAGGTCTTTACTTTACTTTTATCTTTTAAGTGTTGTGTAATTTTGCTATAATAATAAATAAAGGAGACGTGATTTTAAATGGGCCACATTCTGAATGAAAAACTATCTTCATTAATAAAATACCCAGGGGGTAAAGAAAAAGAACTTAAATATATTTTACCAAATCTTCCAAAGAAAATAAATAGTTATTATGAACCATTTGTGGGTGGAGGTGCAGTTTATTTTTCTATTGAGGCTAATAGGTATTTGATAAATGATAAATCTGTTGAATTAATTTCACTTTATACAATGGTAAAAAATCAAAATGTAGAATTTTTTGAAAAATTAAAGGCTTTTGATCATAATTGGAAAATAATTAGTAATGTTGTAGATAATCATTCGAAATTATTAATTAAGTTATATAACTCATATAAGAGTAATCAAATTAATGAACAGCAATTAAGTGATGAAATTACTCAATTTGTATTAACCAATACTGATGAGTTTAATGGTCTCCTTACAAGAAATTTTAATTATCAGATAGAAAATTTTGTTAATGAGCTATTTAAAAGTATTAAAAATAAAATGATAAGAATGAAAAGGTTAGAAAGTCAAAAGTGTAATTTATCTGAGACGGATTTAATATCAAACATTGAATGTTCTTTAAAAACAGCATTTTATAATCATTTTAGATATTTGATTAACCATAAAGATGAACTCAATCTTTCTGAAGCTTTTACAACAGCAATTTACTTTTTTATGCGTCAGACGTGCTATTCTTCAATGTTTAGGTATAACAAAAATGGACAATTTAATGTTCCTTATGGTGGAATATCTTATAATAGAAAAAGTTTTTCAAACAAAATTTTATATTATCAAGATGAGAAATTAATTGATCATTTAAATAAAACCCTAATTGGAAATATGGATTTTTATGATTTTATGTATCAAAACCCACCTAAAAAGGATGATTTTGTTTTCTTGGATCCTCCGTATGATACAGAGTTTAGCACTTATGCTAAAAATGAATTTAATCAAAATGATCAATTGAGATTATCTAGTTATTTGTTATATGAGTGTTTTGGTAATTTTATGCTAGTAATCAAAAATACTGATTATATTTCTTCTTTATATCAAGTGGGTCAAAAGACTGCAAATGGTGGAAAAATATATATAAGCAGTTTTGATAAAAAATATTTTGTAAGTTTTCAAGATAGAAATGATAAAAATGCACAACATCTTGTAATAACAAATTATCCAATTGATGGAGGTGTTTTCAATGGATGATAATAAGAAAAAAGCAATACAACAAATAATTGATTCAAATATCAAAAGCTTTGCAGAAGGATTTGAATTAAGGTATATAAGTGAAGTCAATGATACTGAAGGTGTTATTAATCGAAAAAAGAATAATTGCTTTATTGCAGGATTAGGTAAAGAGTTTATGTTCTATAGTGCGTTTGTACGAAGCTTTGACAGTTCTTTCGGACGAATACTAGAAAATATTGGCAATAGTATAGCAAAGTTATCTTATGATGTGCGTGGAAACATAGAATCATTTTTATTACCACAGCAATCGCAACATATGGATTATATAATTTTAGAATATGAAAGACATGCTAAACCTAAAGTTTCTGATTACAATGAATTTAACTGTATGATACCGGCTGATATTAGGAGTTTTCAAAAATCACATGTTACAGATCATTATTTTTATAATAAAGAAAAGAAAGAACATTATCTAATTGAATTAAAATCTGGTGGAGATTTAGATAATAAAAAAGCTAAAACTGAAAAGTTGGCTTTATTACAAGAATATTTTATTTTAAAGAATTCTTTGATAGGTAAATCAGAAGAAAAAATCAAAATTTATTTTGGGACTGCGTACAACATGTATGGAGAAGGCGTGGAATGGAAGCAAGAGAGAGTTAAACAATTCTTTTCTGAAGAAGAGCTGTTAATTGGTAAAGATTATTGGGATTTTGTTTGTGACGATGAAGATGGTTTCAATATAATTTTTGAACAATATAAACAAAGTGCTTCATATATTGAAGATGCCTTGGAAAGAATAAAAGAATTATATTTTTTATAAAATAATAAAGGGTTAAAAACTCGGAAGGGAGAAATAAGCAATGCATTCAGAAGGTGATATTAGAAAAGCAGTAAGGTTATTGCTAGATAAGTATGGAGAAATTAATATTACAGAAGCTAAAGAAATGCTTAAAGAAGTACTAGAATATGATAAAGAGGATGAAGAATTATCTTCTTCACGTAATGAAATTAAAATTCTTCAAAGAATTGGAAATATAGCAAGCCATCAACTTGATGATATAAAGATTTATAAAGAAGGCTTCATTCTAGATAAAACTCAAGAACCTGCAAAGTTTTTTGCTTTATCTGGTACTGGTGAATCTAAAAAGAAAATTTCAGAAACAAAGATTGCCGAAAGAAAGAGAAAGGCTAAATTATTTAAAGGTAGAAAAATTGATTGGGGAGTGTTAAGGGAAAAGAATGATGATATAGGTAATATGGGTGAAGAATTTGTTTTAGAATTTGAACAAGATAGAGTATCTAATTTTGATCCTACTTTAGTTACAAGTGTCTTACATTTGAGCCGATTACAAGGAGATGGATTTGGATATGATATAAGTTCAGTAAATGAAGATGGAACAACTCGTAGAATTGAAGTGAAGACCACAACAGGTGGATTAAACACTCCGTTTTTTATGAGTAAAAATGAGAAACTTTTTTTTGAAACTTACAAAGATGACAACGTATATTTATATCGAGTTTATGAGTTTAATAAATTAACAAGAAGAGGAAAAATAGAGATTATTGAAGCAACAACTTTACTTAGTGATTATGATTTTGATCCTGTTTCGTTTATAGTGGCAAAGAAAAAGTGTTAGTTTTTTAGGTTCTTACTCGAATTAAGGTGAAATAGCATGAGAGACAGCACAGGACAAAGTGCTGTCTTTCTTCGTGATATCACTTCTCATAAATAGTATTGGAATAAATATAGTAAAATTGATATCAATAATTCATTATTCAGTTAAGGATTTGATATTATAATAGATGGAAACAGATGATGAGATAGTAATCTTTGTTAAATCCATGATTAATATTAATACGTGTCTTCATGTGGACACCCTATTGACAAGCTTCATAACACATATCATAGAAGAATCCAAGCCCCATTTGGAGGCAAGACCACCACTTATGTTGATATTAATGCTTATAAGTATATTTGTTAGAATGAAGATTGTGAAAGATAGGTTGTTGCACAGGAGTTACCTTTTGCCTCAGCTTCTCAAAGGAGAACTGATGAGCTTAACTGTCTTGTTCTAGCCATGTCGCGACTTTTGAGTAATGAAGGCGCTAGTAAAGTGTTGAAACTTATTGGAGTTAATATTAGCAACGATTCCATTAAGAGACTGATAGATAAGATTTCTATAGTAGACAACCCTAATGTAGACGGAATTGGTATTAATGATGCCACAATAAGAAAAAGACAGACCTATGCGACCGCTGTTTATGATTTGAACGACCATCATCTAATTGCTTTACTTGATGGCAGAGACAAAGATACAGTAGTTGCTTGGTTGTTGAACCACGAAAAAATAAAGATAGCGCTCCGTAACAGGGCCAGTACCTATGCTGTAGCTAGCAGCGAAGTACTGCTGGAATGCATACATGTCCCAGAGCGTTTTCACCTGTTTCAAAACTTGATTGATAAGATGAATGAAATATTCAAAGAGGAACTTCCTTATGAGATATTTATAAAAGGTAGAGGAATTCTAAATGACCTGCCATAAAAAGTTAAGATTCTTAAAGTTGATCTTTCATCAAAAAAATAAAAACAGTACGACTATGATAATAATAAACCCATAGATAGTGATTGAAGCCTCATATGTTTCGACTCTAAAAACTTTGATAAACAAGATGCACAACACTTGAAGTAGGCGGAAAGATGAAAAAAAAACAAAATATGATAATTCAAGTAAAAAAAGATGGGGATGAACGGATGAACTTGAAAAGAAGAAAAGCAAAATTTTAATGGAGGAGTTTTCACTATCATATCAAGCTGTTAAAAATATATAGAGATGGGGGAAGATGATATAAAGTTATTAGATTACCCAAGATACAGCACTTTTTCCTGTGTTGTATCTCATGCTATTTTACCTTAATTCGAGTAAGAACTTTTTTTATCGGATACCTTTTAAAACTTTAATTTATCTTTAAAATATTTTGAAAAAATGGTAATATAATGAGAATACCATTAAGATAATAATATTAGAAGATTTTATTTTAACATGAAATCTAAAATACTTTATTTATATCTAACTGAGTAAAACAATATGATGCTTAACCTTCAAGTGATAGTTTATAAAAATATGAATCCAATGTTCAACTTATTTAATAATTCAAGTTAACATTAAAAAAACGGTTTAGGTCAAGTAAAACCTTCGCCGTTTTTTCTTGTTTATCCATTATGATAGATATTTGCTAAATCATATATTTTCTTTTTCATCTTTGCACGAACTCGTGCAGGTTCTAAGCATTCACATTTTTCTCCGAAACTCAAAAGAATATCATAATGATAATCATTTTCAACAAAAGGATATGTAACAATATAATGTTCATCACCATCAGCAGAAAAGTTTTCAAAGGAACAATAATCAAGTACTCTATCCATGATCGATATATGAATGCGTATTTTAATTTCTATTTGTAATGTTGATAAAGTTTCATCAAATTCTAATTGTGGTTTCTGATAGTCCCTTGGCATAAAAGTTTGTTCTAGTAATTGTAAATTTGATATGCGTGATAATCGAAATAGACGAAAATTGGTTCTTTTCTGACAAAAGCCATATAAATACCAATGATTACTTTTGAATACTAATTGATATGGTTCAACAATACGCTTAGTCTGATAGCCATGATGAGCAATATATCCAAATGAAAGTAGTTTGTTATGTTGTAAAGATATTCTAATGATTTCTAAATAAGACTGAATGTTACTATTTCCGCTCCATTGATTTAAATCTATCAAAATCTGGTTAACCTTAAATTCGATTTCTTTTGCTCTGTCAGAAGGAATAAAACTTTTTACTTTTGCAATGGCGTTTATCAATTCATCTCCTCGCATCATATTGGAAAGACTTGAAAGTCCCATTAGGATAGCCGATAAATCAGTTGCTGAGAAGCACTTCTTATCAAGTTTGTAGTTTGGCATAATTTCAAAACCGCCTCCAACACCTGGGGTTGAACGAATTGGTATCCCTGCTAAGTCAATAGCATCTATATCACGATAGATGGTACGCAAAGAAACTTCAAACATATCAGCTAATTCGCATGCACTCATACGTTTTTTGTCAAGAAGAACTAAAATAATGCTCATCAGTCTGTCTATCTTCATCTTCTCACCATCTTTCAGATATTTTAATTTTATTATATATTGTTGCCATAATGGTGTCAACAATCGCATGATATACTGGAAATAAGAAAGGAGGACACAAAATGAGAAAGAAAGCAGGTGATTATGAATATTCAAAATAATATGAGAAACATTATAAAGAGATTATTGGCAATATAAATAATGGATTGAAATAAAAGATTAAAAAAATGACAATAGAATGGAGAATTTATATGAAAACATTTACGTTTATGTTTTGGATACTTTAGCAGATTGGGAGTTAGGATATGTAACATCGGAGCTTAAATCAGGACGTTTTTTTAAAAAAGATTCACAAAGAATTGATCTAAAAACAGTCAGTCATACTAAAAAACCAATTCATACCATGGGAGGACTTACGATAACGCCAGACTGTTTAATTGAAGATATTAACTTGAATAAAACAAGTGTATTGCTATTACCTGGAGCAGATACATGGAATGAACCTGAACATATCAATATCATTGAGAAAGCAAAAGAGCTTCTAACTTTAGGTGCTGCTGTGTGTGCAATCTGTGGAGCTACCACTGCACTTGCAGATGTCGGATTATTAGATAAGCGTCTACATACAAGTAATGGAATAGGTTACCTTGAGATGTTTTCTCCTTATTATAAAGGGCAAGATTTCTATATTGATAAGCCTGCAGTGAAAGACCAAAATCTTATAACAGCAAGTTCTTCTGGTGCTTTATTATGGGCAAAACAAATCATTGAACATCTAGATGTTTTTCAAATGAACACTTTAGAGTATTGGTATCAGTATTTTCGTACAGGAGAACCCCAATATTTTTTTGCTCTTATGCAAAGTTTACCAACAATAACACAAAAGTAATTAGAACATAATTTAGTTAGAAAGTAAAAATGAATCACATACGGTTGAAATGGTCAAAAAGATGTTTCAATTATAGCCTTTGATGATTAAGATGTTATCAGATTGAGAGAACTTAAAGAGGTGAAAAAACATAATTTCATCAGAAATGAAGCGATATGTCTGATTTATACAATTCAATCATAAAATACACTCTATATAATAATCATAGTGAAAGAAAGAGGTAATTAAAAGAGGTGATTAAATGATGAGATTTCAAGAGACTACAATTCGTATTCTTGTACGAAAAAATTATGCAGAATGCTATGACTTTTATACCCAAAAGCTTGGATTGATTCCTGTGTGGGGTGATAGAAACGGACCATATACTTCCTTTACCGTGAATAAAGATGTTGCTCCTTGTTTCACAATATTTTTAGGCTCAGCAATGGAACTGTTTCAAGGCTATGAACAACCCAAAACAGATGCACAACCAGATACAATCGCAGGAATTATACCAAGCGATGATTTAGACAAAGATTATTTGCGATTAAAACATGCTGGAGTTGTTTTCCTAGGTGAACCTCAATTTATTGAAGCATGGGGAATGCGATGTACCTATTTCAGAGATCCGGAAGGAAATCTTTTTGAATTAACAGATTCTACAATATAATATAATAAGAGTTTTATAGCGATATATTCAAATTACTGATAACATGTATAGAAAATTGATGATATACGAGGAGAGATTTTATGAATTGGGAACCATGGACTGGATGTTATAGAATCAGTGAAGGATGTAAAAATTGTTATTTTTATGGACCTCATGCAAAGCGTTATGGGCAGAGTACCATTCAAAAAACAGATAAATTTGATTGGCCGATCAGAAAAAATAAAAAAGGTGAATATAGTATCAAAGGTAATAAAATTCTTGCGACTTGTTTTGCAACTGATTTTTTTCTGCCAGAAGCAGATGAATGGCGTAAAGATATTTGGTCTATGATAAAGGAAAGATCAGATATCGAATTTTTGATATTGACAAAACGAATCGATCGATTTCTTGTATCCTTACCTTTAGATTGGAATGATGGATATGATAATGTTTTTATTGGATGCACAGTGGAAAATCAGGCAGAAGCAGATCGACGACTTCCATTATTTTTATCTTATCCGATCAAACGACGGTTTATCGCATGTGCTCCTTTGTTAGAAGCGATTGATCTAACACCTTATTTACATGGTGTAGAGCATGTAACGGTTGGAGGAGAAACATCTAGAGAAGCCCGTGAATGCAATTATGATTGGGTTTTGGATATCCGAAAACAATGCGTAGAAGCAAACGTAACTTTTTGGTTTAAAAATACCGGCTCCCTTTTTATGCGTAATGGGACTCTAGAAAAAATCAATCCGTTTAAACAAACTGCATTTGCAAAAGAATTGGATATCAACATATTGAATGGAAAAAAATTGTTTTAAGACGCTCTTTGGCGATGAAAAAAACATTGAAAAAAATGAATATTTTGAAGAACATAAAAACCTTCGATATCTTAAAGATCAATAGCTCGTTTCAGATACTGTAATACAGTATTTTTTCTCTGTTTGATGATCATAGAATGGTAAAAAACAATAACAATCATGAATATCAAATTAAAATAAAGATCGTGTTTTATAAATACATAAGGCGTGATGAATCATCTTCTTTATCATCTTAGAAAAAATAAGTCTGCATCTGATATCCTTAATTAAATACACTATTCTAACAACCATTGGTGATAAGATGATGTAATGAATCCATATGTGGATATCAATGAGCATGAGATAAGGATTCACTTTGAAGATAAAGGAAAGGAACCTTCTTGAAAATTTCCATTCATTTTCTGAAACTTTTTCTATACGATGAAAGTGAAAGGTGGTAAAATATACCTGTGAAAAACAGCAAGGAGGTTTGTTTATGATAAAAATTGGAATCGTAGGTTATGGAAATCTTGGACGAGGTGTAGAATGTGCTATTAGTAAAAGTGCTGATATGGAATTGGTAGGCGTATTCTCACGAAGAGACCCAGCTTCTGTGACTACACATACGAATACACCTGTATATGAAATGAAGCAATTGGAAGATATGAAGGATTGCATAGATGTGTTGATCTTATGTGGAGGTAGCGCAAATGACTTACCAAAACAAACAGCACAGCTTGCGAAGGATTTTAATGTGATAGATAGCTTTGATACTCACGCAAATATCCCTGAACACTTTGATCAGGTTCATGAAGCTAGTATCAATGGTAAACATATCAGTATTATTTCAGTAGGTTGGGATCCGGGATTATTCTCTCTGAATCGGTTATATGGCCAAGCTATCCTTCCTCAAGGACAGGATTATACTTTTTGGGGCAAAGGAGTTAGTCAAGGACACTCTGACGCTATTCGAAGAATTGATGGTGTTAAGGATGCAAGGCAATATACCATTCCGGTTGAAGAAGCGATGCAAAGTGTACGAAACGGAGAGAATCCTGAACTAAGTGCTAGACAAAAGCACACAAGAGAATGCTTTGTGGTAGCTGAAGAAGGCGCAAACCTTGCGAAAATTGAAGAGGCTATCAAAACAATGCCAAATTATTTCGCAGATTATGATACTACAGTGCATTTTATCAGTGAAGAAGAATTGATGAGAGATCACAAAGGAATACCTCATGGTGGTGTTGTATTAAGAAGTGGTACAACTGGTTTTAACAATGAAAATAAACATGTAATGGAATATAAATTAACACTTGACTCTAATCCAGAGTTTACTTCAAGTGTTTTGGTAGCATATGCAAGAGCAGCATATCGTCTATATCAAGAAGGGCAGTGTGGATGCAAGACCGTATTTGACATTGCTCCAGCTTATCTTCACCCGGCATCAGCAGAAGAATTGAGAAAAAAATTATTATAAAACAGAGAAGGCGAAAAGGCCTTTTCTTTTTGTAATATATAACAATTCTATTTTTGAAGCATTATAGCTTCATGCTTTAGAAGTATGTTATAGTTCCAGCTTTTATAGTTTCTTTTATTTACTTCATGTTTGAATTTTTCAAATACTATCAATTTTAAAGTACATCATTCTTTCAGTTTACAATTTTCATGAAGTTTTCTATAATAAAGCTGATACAGAAAGCAGGTGATATCGTGAAGCATACGATTATTGGAACACTCGCACATGTAGATGCAGGTAAAACAACTTTGAGTGAAGCTATGCTGTATTTATGTAAGAGTATACGTAAATTAGGACGTGTAGATCATGGAGATGCATTTTTAGATTACCATGAGCTTGAAAAAAATAGAGGAATCACGATTTATATGAAGCAAGCAAGGATGGTTTGGAAAGATCTTGAGCTTACTTTGATAGATACACCAGGACATATAGATTTTTCTACAGAAATGGAACGTACACTTCAAATACTAGACTATGCTGTTTTGATCATCAATGGAATGGATGGTGTGCAAGCACATACAGAAACCATTTGGAAGCTACTGAAACATTATCATATACCTGTCTTCCTATTTATTAATAAAATGGATATGAGTTATAAGGACTCAAAGGAACTGATGCTGGAATTGCAAAAAAAGCTAGATGGATCATGCGTCGATTTTACCACTCAAAAGGATCTGGAAGAAAGAATTGCTATGTGTGATGATACGTTACTGGATATCTATATGGATCAAGGAACGATAACGAAACAACAAATTGAAAAAGCAATCTCAAAACGCATCTTATTTCCATGCTATTTTGGATCTGCACTAAAACAAGAGGGTGTAGAAGCTTTTTTGGATGGTTTGCAACGATATACCATTACCAAACAATATCCAAAAGAATTTGGCGCAAAGGTTTATAAGATTAGCTGTGATGAACAAGGAAATCAGCTAACCCATCTGAAAATAACCGGAGGAGTTTTGAAAACGAAAACAAAACTAGAAAATGAAGAAAAAGTCGATCAAATCAGATTATACTCTGGTAATAAATATCAAATGGTGCATGAGGTTACTGCAGGTCAGCTTTGCGCAATCAAAGGATTCACATCCTTTTTACCGGGAGATGGTCTTGGAATAGAACCTTCATCAAATCAACCTGTACTATCTTCTTATATGAACTATCGTATCGTTCCACCTGCTGGATATGATCAACATTTATTGATGACACAGCTACTACAATTAACCAAGGAAGACCCACAACTACATATCACCTTTGTGAAACCACAAAAAGAAATCAGAGTTGCATTGATGGGAGAAATTCAAATTGAAGTATTGAAAAGACAAATATATGATCGTTTTAATGTGATGGTATCAATTGATTCAGGTAGTGTCATTTATAAAGAAACGATCATGGAACCAATCGAAGGCGTAGGACATTTCGAACCTTTGCGACATTATGCAGAAGTTCACTTGTTATTAGAACCGGCCCCAAGAGGCTCCGGACTTAGTTTTCATACACAATGTCCAGAAGATCAACTAGCAAGGCATTGGCAAAGATTGGTGTTTACCCACTTAGAAGAAAAAGAGCATGTAGGCGTATTAACCGGTTCTTCAATTACAGATATGCGGATCACGCTCCTTGCTGGCAAGGCACATCCTAAACATACAGAAGGTGGAGATTTTAGAGAAGCAACCTATCGAGCAATTCGCCATGGACTGAAATTAGCAAAATGTATACTTTTAGAACCCTATTATCAATTTCAGCTTGAACTACCAAATGCTTTTATAAGTAAAGCAGTATATGATATTGAACGAATGCATGGAACATTTGAAATTCGTGATATTGATGGAGATTTCAGTATAATAGAAGGGAAAGCACCTGTATCCGCAATGCAGAATTATGCACTTGAGGTCATTTCCTATACAAAGGGAAAAGGAAAGCTCACTTGTGTATTAAAAGATTATGAGCCCTGTATAGATCAAGAAGCAATGATAGCCCATAATGGATATGATAGTGAATCAGATATAGAAAATCCAACAGGGTCAATCTTTTGTGCAAACGGAGCAGGTTTCTATGTTAAATACGATGAGGTCTATGATTATATGCATATAAAACGCTGTTATCAACAACAGCAAACAATAAAAGAAACAAATATAAATCATGAAAGGATATTAGGGAAAAATGAAGAAGAGGAGCTGGAAGAAATTTTTAAACGAACCTATGGTGAACCCAAGACCTTATCTCTTCGACCTAGAGAAAAAGAGTTGATAGAAAAGCAAAACATATCCTTAGATAAAAAACCACAATGTATTTTGGTAGACGGCTATAATGTGATACACGCATGGAAACATTTAGCTGAATTGGCAACAACTCACTTGGATGTAGCTAGAATGAAGCTTATGGATGCTATGTGCAATTATCAAGGGTATAAAAACTGTTTATTGATTCTTGTGTTTGACGCTTATCAGGTAAAAGAAGGAATTGGCTCTATGAACGCTTATCATAATATTTATATTGTTTACACACGAAAAGCACAAACGGCAGATATGTATATTGAGCGAGCAACACATAAAATGGCTAAAGATTATCAAGTGACAGTTGTAACTTCGGATGTTATGGAACAATTGATCGTTATTGGACAAGGCGCACATCGTATGTCATCTAGAGAGCTTCAATTAGAACTTGAACATATTAATAAGAAAGAATTAAAGGATTATGAAAGTCGTCAGAAACGGCATATCAGTTATTTACTAGAAGATGTGCGTGATTATAATGAAGAAGAGGATGAATAGATAATGCTATTCAGGAGGATAAGTGTATGAGGTTAACATGGAAAGATATCACCAGTGAGAAACGAATACCAGAACACGATAAAAATGATGCGAATCGTTTTCGTAGCGAAATGGAAAGTGATTATCACAGGATTATTCGTAGCGCCTCTTTTCGAAGACTTCAAGATAAGACACAGGTCTTTCCTTTAGATCAAAGTGATTTTGTAAGGACAAGATTGACACATTCACTAGAGGTCGCTTCCTTAGCAAAGCTAATTGGTAAGCAAGTATGCAATGCCATCAAAGAAGGACATTTAGAACAAGATGAGAACTTACCAGACATATTAACGGTAGTAGAAATATTAAATTGCGCAGGATTGTTGCATGATATCGGTAATCCTCCATTTGGACACTTTGGTGAGACTGCAATCAGAACATGGTTTCAACAAAATCTTGATCATTTAATGTATCGTGGATTACCATTAAGTAAACATCTAGATAAACAACAATTATACGATTTATATCATTTTGAGGGGAATGCGCAGGCACTTAGGATTATCTCAAAGCTACATAGAGTTATGGGTGTGAATGGATTGCATTTAACGTCTGCTGTTATGGATACAATTATAAAGTATCCTGTAAGTTCCTTGGCAAAGGTCAAGGCAGAGGAAAAAGATAATCGTTCTTTATTAGAGAAAAAAATTGGTTATTTTCAGAGTGAAACAGATTTATATCAACAAATAAAACAGAATACAGGAACACAAGATTGTAGAAATCCACTTTGTTTTATTTTGGAAGCAGCAGATGATCTAGCATATACATTTGCTGATTTAGAGGATGGATATAATAAGGGAATGTATACATTTGCCGATTTAAAGCAGATTATCCTACAAAGTGGCGACACTTATAGTGCTAACTTGTTAGATGGTTATCTTGAAAAAGAATTAATATCGGGAAACCAAAATCAGGAAGATTTTGATCCATATAAAACGGCTGTTTTTACATGGCTTACAAGAAAGCAACTATTTTGTGTATCTCAAGTCAGTATTACTTTTATTGAACATTATGATGAAATTATGTCTGGTAGTTTTAAAGAAGAATTGCTTATGAAAAGTAAAGAGGGAGCATTAATATCGGCGCTAAAAAAATTTGCATACAAGCGTATTTATCAGCATTCGTCCATTTTGAAAATTGAGTTAATGGGCAATGAGGTGATTTCATTTTTATTGACTCGATTTGTTGAGGCATTGATTCCTTATGATGGAGAAACAAAAATGGGAGAGATACAGGAAAAGTATATCCAACTACTTTCAAAAAATTATTTGGATAATTATCATGATGAATGTAAGGAAATAGACGATATCGGAGGTAAACTTTATCATCGATTATTATTGGCTACGGATTTTATAGCAGGTATGACGGATAGTTATGCGAAAAGATTATATCGAGAGCTTAGAGGCATCGGATAACGTAGAGTCGCTAGTAAAAAATTTGTTTGGTAAGTTTATGGTAGCCTAAATATGAATTGTTAGTAGGATGAATTTGAATGAAAGGTTCATCCTTTTTTTGTAACTATTTTCATTTATAGATGGCGTGTATTTTCGAGATTATTTATGTTATGATAGGATACGAGGTGTATTGAATAATGAAATTATTATTGATTATAGCAAATGATGAGTTTATCGATGAAATAACTTCTGCGTTGATTCAGAGTGGATATACAGCAACCGAGGTCGCAAGCACAGGAGAATTTGTTAGATATGGGGATACGATACTTATGTTGGGTGTTGAGGATGGTCAAGATCAAGATGTAGTTGATATCTTAAGAAATGCTAGTCGTTATTCCACAGATAAGAATCAACCCTTTTTTGGTAAGGTTTCAATTTACGTGGTGGCTTTAGATGAGTATGCAAAAATAATAGGTGGAGAGTTAAAATAATCTGTAATGAATGAAAAAGCCTTTTATTAGGTGAATTTTATCAGGTTCAATACAGATTAAAAAAAAATTAAAAAAATGAAAAAAAGTTGTTGACAGATATGTACCTGAATGGTATTATATTAGGGCACTAAGGCAACGAGGTG
This sequence comes from Hoskinsella mucinilytica, assembly GCF_045223415.1. Classification (NCBI taxonomy): domain Bacteria; kingdom Bacillati; phylum Bacillota; class Erysipelotrichia; order Erysipelotrichales; family Erysipelotrichaceae; genus Hoskinsella; species Hoskinsella mucinilytica. The sequence goes on from NZ_JBEQZJ010000006.1 coordinate 22,628, forward strand.
CGGCAAATAAAACCGTGGAGGTTTAGCTCAGTTGGGAGAGCGTCTGCCTTACAAGCAGAGGGTCGGGGGTTCGAGTCCCTCAACCTCCACCATGATGTGCCGACTTAGCTCAATTGGTAGAGCAACTGACTTGTAATCAGTAGGTTGAGGGTTCAATTCCTTTAGTCGGCACCATCTTTATGAATGAGCTGGGGAGGTAGCGAAGTGGCTAAACGCGGCTGACTGTAACTCAGTTCCTTACGGTTCGGCGGTTCGAATCCGTCCCTCCCCACCATTACTTCTTGGGGTATAGCCAAGCGGTAAGGCACCAGACTTTGACTCTGGCATTCCACTGGTTCGAATCCAGTTACCCCAGCCAATTTAAAAACAATAAATGACCCGTTAGCTCAGTTGGTAGAGCATCTGACTTTTAATCAGAGGGTCGGGCGTTCGAATCGCCCACGGGTCACCATTTATTGCGGATGTAGTTCAATGGTAGAACTTCAGCCTTCCAAGCTGACTACGTGAGTTCGATTCTCATCATCCGCTCCAGAAAGTTCTATAAAAAGGTTTGCTATGATAAATAGCGGCCTTTTTTGCATTTATACGAAAAAAACGGATGAGTTCGTTTTATATCTTCAACTCGTATAAAGGGTAGGTTCTAGACTATGTATTTATTTACATATGTTAAAAACCAACCTTTTTTTTCTTAACTTATAAAAATTTTTAAAGAAAATCTTTAAAAAATAAATAGCGAGCACTAAAACAAAAGCGAGCAACACCTTTAATGTGCCATGACCTGAAAAGCGAGCGAGAACCATTAGATAGAAAAAACAGTGTTGGAATCAATTAATAATATTAAAATAGAAGAAACCAATAAATAAAAATACTTATTGGTTAAGAGTTTATCAAATATCACAAGGAGTAGCTTTAATCTAAACTAGACAAAATAAAATATTAAGAAATATAACGATAATTAACAAACTTTATTTATTATTGAATTCTTTTTTAGTTAAGAAAACTACTTTCTTTAAGCACTTTGTTTTACTTTACTCATTTCATTTTACAAAATAATCATAAGGAAAATGAATGCAAATCCTACTCATCAATGTTATAATAAAAAAGGAAAGTTTAAAAGGAGGTATGTGATGATGTCAACACCACATAATGCAGCAAAACTTGGTGATATCGCTAAAACGGTATTAATGCCAGGTGATCCACTAAGAGCAAAATTTATTGCAGAAACCTATCTAGAAAATCCGGTACAATTTAACACTGTTCGAAATATGTTCGGTTATACTGGAACTTACAAAGGAAAAAAGGTTTCAGTCATGGGATCTGGTATGGGAATGCCAAGCATTGGTATCTATTCCTATGAATTATTTAAATTTTATGATGTAGATAACATCATTCGTATTGGGAGTGCTGGTGCATATACGGATACGTTGGAATTATTCGATTTAGTTCTAGCAAATAGTGCATGGAGCGAATCCTCTTTTGCAATTGCTCAAGCAGGTGTAGAAGGTGATATCCAATATCCAAGTGAAGATTTAAATCAAGTGATAGAGCAATCCGCTACTACCCTAAATAAACATATTACGAAAGCACGCATTCATTCAAGTGATGTATTTTATCATGAAGATAACGTAGACGACCATAAAGATTTCTTTGAGAAACATCAATGTGTTTGTGTAGAAATGGAAAGCTTTGCACTATTCCACAATGCTAAAATTCTAGGCAAACGTGCAGCTTGTATTTTAACGATTTCCGATTCATTGGTAACACATGCTGTTACTACTGCTGAAGAGCGCCAAACTTCATTTCATAATATGATGGAGGTAGCATTAGAGGCGGCAATCAAATTATAATTTTTACATGATTACTAAATCAGGTTATTCAACATTATAAAGGTATTCAAAACTCTTGTTATTTCATTGGTTTTGAATCCTTTTTTTGTTTATTGAGATGTTATTTTTTACATTCTTTATCACGCTTCATATATTTAATGGACATTCAGCCATTAACGTATCATTTAAATTAAAGTTCTTTTCTATATCGTATCCATGAGAAGCAAAAGTTTTGACCTTTATCATGTCTTGTTTTATAATAAAACCAACCCCACTACCCATGGGGGGAGGTATAAAGATGACAGAAGAAAGAAAAAAGGCTTTACAAAATTTAAAAACGGCAAAAGGTCAGATAGAAGGAATTCTGAAAATGATGGAAGAAGACCGCTATTGTATTGATATTTCACATCAGATCATGGCCGCAACTGCCTTGTTAAAAAAGGCAAATATGCATATACTAAGCGGGCATTTACAAACTTGTGTAAAAACGGCAATGGAACAAGATGGAAATAGTGATGAAAAATTAAAAGAAATTGAGGATGTATTAGGCATTCTATTAAAATAAGGAGATAACTATGCGAAAAACCTATCATGTAGACGGTATGAGTTGTGCATCTTGTGCAGCAGCCGTTGAAAGAATTTTAAAGAAACAATCAGATATCGAGAATGCTGAGGTGAATTTGATCTTAAACGAGGTGACGATCACTTCACATGATGCTATTGATGTGCAAATATGTAATACAGCTCTAGCTAAGGCAGGATTTTCCTTAATTGATCAATCCACAGCAAAAACGGAAACCTATCAAATTCAAGGAATGAGCTGTGCATCATGTGCAGCAAGCATTGAACGTATCCTTTCTAAGTTTGATGAAATAAAGCAAGCAAGTGTAAATCTTGTCTTAAATCAAGTCTCTATTACTTTTACTGAAAAAAACATTGAAAAATGGAAACAGGCAATAGAAAAAGCAGGCTTTGAATTGATCACACAAAATAACAATGATGAAGTTGTGTTGGATATCAAAGGAATGAGTTGTGCTTCCTGCAGTAGTTCTATCGAAAGATTGTTAAGAAAAAAAGAAGGCATTTTGAGTGTAGATGTGAATTTGATAACCAACCAAGCACTTATTCAATTTGAAAAACACAAAATAAAGGTATCAGAAATGATTCAGGTAATTGAAAAAGCCGGATTTCAAGCACATGTCCACAAAGAAAAAGAAATCAACGTGGAGAAAAAGGATAGAGATAGTTTACGTATCTACATCACATTGCTACTTGCGGCCATTTTACTTTATATTGGTATGTCACATATGTTAGGAGGTTTTGAGTTACCACTTCCTGATATTATTTATTATCAAACGCATCCCTTTAATTTTGCTTTCATTCAATTTATACTAGCAACAGCTATTCTGATCTTAGGCAATCATTTCTTTACCCGAGGTATAAAAGCATTGTTTCATAAGGCACCCAATATGGATACTTTGGTTGCCGTAGGAACTGGTAGTGCTTATTTATATTCTTTAGTATCAATGATTCAGATATTACAAGGTAATTCTCATGCAGTACATTCTTTATATTTTGAATCTGCAGGAGTTGTGGTTGCATTGGTCCAATTCGGTAAGCATCTGGAAAGTCTTTCTAAAAAGAAATCTACAGGTGCTATTTCAGCACTTCTCCAGCTTCGACCAACGAAAGCAACGCTGTTGCGAGATGATAAGGAAATTGAAATAGAAATTGATGAGATTAATGAAGGCGATATGCTGGTCGTAAAACCGGGGCAACATATACCGGTTGATGGTATCGTGATCGGCACAGGAGCAAATGTAGATGAGAGTATGTTGACAGGTGAAAGTATGCCTGTAAAAAAACAGGAAGGTGATGCATTGATTCAAGGAACAATTGATCTTGACGCAAAAATCTTGATGAAATGCAGTGCAACTCAAGAAAATACAACACTTTCTAAAATTATTCAAATGGTAGAAGATGCACAAGGTAAGAAAGCTCCTATCGCAAGAATCGCAGATCGTATCTCATTATATTTTGTGCCGACTGTGATGCTAATTGCCCTTGTCTCTGCTGTATTTTGGTATATAGCTACGAAAGATTTTTCATTTTCATTGACTATTTTTGTAAGTGTTCTGGTAATCGCATGCCCTTGTGCCCTTGGTCTAGCGACACCGACAGCCATCATGGTCGGAACCGGAAAAGCAGCTCAGCTTGGTATTTTCATCAAAAGTGGAGAGGCTTTAGAAACAGCAAGTCATATCGATACGATCGTTTTTGATAAAACAGGAACCTTAACGATTGGTCAACCTGTAGTAACTGATATCACTTCTACTCATGATGAGAATTATGTGTTATCATTAGCTGCAGCATTGGAGCAGGGAAGTCGTCATCCATTGGCCAAAGCAATTTTAGATAAGGCCCAACAACATCAAATCCAAGTGCCGGTATTAGCAACAATTGAAACCATCAATGGAAAAGGCTTACAGGCAAAGTATCAAGGAAAAACATTGTCCATAGGAAATAAAACATTCCTTAACGAAGCAACAGATCGTTATCTTACACAAGAGGAAAAATATCAAAAAGAAGGAAAAACAGTGGTATACCTGTGCTATGATGATGAATTACTTGCTATTTTCGCAATTGCAGATAAACTAAAGGATGAGGCAAACGATGTGGTTCAGCAGTTAAAACAACAGCATATCGATGTAATCATGTTAACCGGAGATCATAACATTACCGCACAGGCGATCGCAAAGCAAGCTGGAATTGATCATGTAATAGCTCAAGTACTTCCAGATGAAAAAGGAAACCAAATCAAGAAGCTACAGGAACAAGGTAAGCAGGTGGCGATGGTTGGAGATGGTATTAATGATGCAGTCGCATTGACACAAAGTGAGGTTGGTATTGCTATTGGTTCAGGCAGTGATGTCGCTGTTGAAAGTGCGGATGTTGTTTTGATGAAGGATCAACTACAAGATGTAGCCTTGGCAATCCGCTTATCCAAAGCTGTGATACGCAATATCCATCAGAACTTATTTTGGGCATTTTTCTATAATTCCTTAGGTATACCGGTTGCTGCCGGTTTATTGCACTTATTTGGTGGACCACTATTATCACCGGTATTTGCCGGTGCGGCGATGGCATTGAGTTCCGTTTGTGTGGTATCCAATGCACTACGCTTGCGTAACTTTAAATAAGCACACAATTTCTAATGCGTTTGATGATAAAATATAGTACAATAGTATCATGTAAGAAAGAGGTGTCTTATGAACGATAATGTGACTTTTTGGATCGTCTTTGCAGTTATTATGGTGGTTATGATAGGGGGAACTCAACTGTATAAACGACATTTATTAAAAACCTTTATGCAGACCTTGAAGGATAGGGATTTTGATAAATTTTTCAAGACTGCAGATAGTCTTCCAAGCAAATATTTTTTCCCATACTTCAATCGACTTTATATGAAAATGAATGCTTATATGCTGATGCCGGATCAAAAAAAAGTAGAAGAAACTTTCGAAGAATTATTGCATATTCGATTAAATAAGAAGCAGAACTTAGATGTCAGTGTCAAAGCATTTTATTATTATATAGATGAGGAAAAAAAGGGGAAATGTAAAGAACTTTTGGATCGTATCAAAACACTGGGAGATGAAAATGCGCTTCAAGAATGTCAGATGATGTATGATATCTTTTTGTGTGAAAAATCAAATTATATTGATTCTATGGAAGAACAATTGAAAAAAGCAGAAGGATGGAATAAAGGAATGCTTTGTTATATGCTGGCCATTCAATATCAAAATAAGGGTGATAAAGCGAAAAAAGCAGAATATTTGAAGTTGGCGGAAGAAGATTTAAAGGAAACACCATATGCCGGCAAAATAGAAAAAATGATAAAAGAAAATTGAATCTATATCAAGTAAATTAGTAGCTATTATTCAAAATCGAAGTGGCTACTTTTTTCTTTATTTAAATATTTAATATGGATGAATGATCTCTTTTGTTTACATTATGATCTACCTTCTACATAAAAGCAATTAAGATAAAAGTTTACGTTATATTCCTAAGTTTTTGACCAATCAAAAATAAATCTTTTCTTACGGTCATATAAATTGTGTAATCTTTCCTTCTTTCGTTATACTAATACCATGAAAGGAATGTGTATGTTATGAGAATAGTGAAACGAGATGGTAGTGATCAGGAGTTTGATGAAAGAAAAATTGTGAATGCGATACAAAAAGCATTTGTTAGTAATCACAATGAGATATCTATGCAAGAAGCACAGCTTTTATGTGAGGAAATCAAACAACAATTAGATCAAAAAGAAATCATCAGTGTAGAGTTGATTCAAGATAAAGTAGAAGAACAGTTGATGCGTCATGCGTATTTTCAAGAGGCGAAAAATTATATTTTATATCGAGAAAAAAGAACTGAAAACAGAAGAATGCTTCAACAATTATGTGAGGATTTACAGGATGAAGCGATCCTTCCTGTTTTTATTCAAATACAGAAAGATTTTACGGAGGATGGGTATCAACTTTCTTTATTGAATCAAAAATTTCATGCGTTCTTAAAGGATGATATGCGTTTCGATGAGCGTTTAGCTATGTTGATCAAGGCATGTGTAGAATCCATTAGTAAGGAAACGCCGAAATGGGAGAAGATTGCGGCAAGATTTTTATCTTATCAGTTGCATAATGAGATAGCAGCTAGAATGAAACGATTACAGATCAATAGCTTTTATGATAAAATCAATTATTTGACCAAAGAAGGTATCTATGGTAGCTACATTCTTGACGGATATGAAAAAGAAACCATAGATGAGCTTGAACATTATATAGATGATCAAAGAGACACCTTATTTACATTTAGTGGATTAGATCTACTGGTGAAACGGTATTTGATCACCTCTCATCAGCATGAAGTATTAGAAACTCCTCAAGAAATGTTTATGGGAATTGCCATGCATCTAGCTTTAAAGGAGAAAGATCAGCTGTATTGGGCAAAACAATTTTATGATATGTTGTCTCGTTTACAGGTAACGATGGCAACACCAACGATGTCGAATGCCAGAAAGCCATATCACCAATTATCTTCATGTTTTATTGATACCGTAGATGATACATTAAAAGGCATATATAAAAGCATAGATAATTTTGCGCAGGTCAGTAAATATGGTGGAGGCATGGGGATGTATTTCGGAAAAGTACGTGCAAATGGTAGTGATATTCGTGGGTTTGAGGGTGCAGCAGGTGGTGTCATTCGTTGGATCAAACTGGTAAATGATACAGCGACAGCTGTTGATCAATTGGGAGTTAGACAAGGAGCTGTGGCAGTTTATCTTGATGCATGGCATAAAGATCTTCCTGAATTTCTAGCCTTGAGAACCAACAACGGAGATGATCGTATGAAAGCACATGATGTATTCCCTGCGATTTGTTATCCGGATCTGTTTTGGAAGATGGCAAAAGAAGACTTGAATGCTACATGGTATCTGATGTGTCCACATGAAATTCATAAGATCAAAGGCTATCATTTGGAAGATCATTATGGAGAGGATTGGGAAGAGAAATATTTTGATTGTGTACAAGACCCACGTATATCCAAGCGTCCTATGATTCTGAAAGATGTGGTTCGCCTTATATTGAAAAGTGCAGTTGAAACAGGTACACCTTTCACATTCAATCGAGATCATGTCAATCGTATGAATCCTAACCCACATAAGGGTATGATTTATTGTAGTAATCTTTGTACAGAAATAGCTCAGAATATGAGTCCAATCGAATTGTATCCTGATGAAATCGTAGAGATTGATGGCGAACAAATCATTGTATCAAAAAGCAAACCGCAGGATTTTGTTGTCTGTAATCTTGCTTCTCTTTCCTTGGGAAATTTAGATGTGAATGATACTGAGTCATTAAGGCATGTCATATTCAATGTGGTACGGGCCTTAGATAATGTGATCGATTTGAATTTCTACCCTATTCCTTATGCTAAAGTGACCAATCAGAAATATCGACCAATCGGGTTAGGGGTAAGTGGTTATCATCATATGCTAGTAAAGCAAGGATTACGCTTTGAATCTGAAGAACATTTATGCTTTGTGGATACATTGTTTGAACATATCAATTATTATGCGATAGAAGCCAGTACAGCACTGGCTAAGGAAAAGGGAGCTTATTCCTGTTTCTCAGGTAGTGATTGGGATAACCAAGCTTATTTTATGAAGCGAGGTTATGATAGTGAAGAATGGAAAATATTAGCTCATCAAGTTCATACACAAGGAATGCGCAATGCCTATTTGTTGGCGATTGCGCCAACCAGTTCTACAAGTATCATAGCTGGTACAAGTGCCGGCGTAGATCCTATTATGAACAAATACTTTTTAGAAGAGAAAAAGGGTAGTATGATTGCCAGAGTAGCACCAGACTTAGATGCAAAAACATTTTGGTTATATAAGAATGCCCATTTGATCGATCAAGAATGGGTAGTGAAAAGTGCTGGCGTTCGTTCTCGTCATATCGATCAAGCACAGTCTGTGAATTTATATATTACCAATGAATTTACACTTCGCCAGGTCTTGATGTTATTGATTCATGCATGGGAATATGGAGTGAAAACACTTTATTATGTTAGAAGTAAATCATTAGAGGTTGAGGAATGTGAATCCTGTTCCTCTTAAGAAAGGACAAAGATATGGAACAATTAAAAAAGAAGCCGCTATTTAATGAATTTGGGGATTGTGATGTAAGAAATCGTTGTATGATCAATGGAAATACAACCAATCTGAATGATTTCAATAATATGAAATATCATTGGGCAAGTGACTGGTATCGCCAAGCAATGAATAATTTTTGGATACCTGAAGAAATTAATTTACAACAGGATGTCAAGGATTATCGAAGATTAAAAGAAGCGGAAAAAAAAGCTTATGATAAGACATTGAGTTTTTTGATCTTTCTTGATAGCATTCAAACAGCAAATTTACCAAATGTCGGAGAATATATTACGGCAAACGAAGTAAATCTATGTTTAACGATCCAAGCGTTCCAAGAGGCTGTGCATTCACAAAGTTATAGTTATATGTTAGATAGTATCTGTTCACCACAGGAACGCAATGATATTTTGTATCAATGGAAGGATGATCCACATCTTTTAGAACGAAATAAGTTTATCGGTGATCTTTATAACGATTTTCAAGAGCATAAGGATGCCATCCATTTAATGAAAACGATGATGGCCAATTATATTTTAGAAGGGATTTATTTTTATTCTGGATTTATGTTCTTTTATAACCTAGGAAGAATGGGGAAAATGCCTGGTTCTGTCCAGGAAATTCGTTATATCAATCGTGATGAAAATACTCATTTATGGTTATTTCGCTCTATGATCTTGGAATTACAAAAGGAACAGGAAGCGTTATTCACACCTGAATTGGTTGAGGAATATAAGGGGATGTTGAAACAAGGTGTTGAGGAAGAAATTCGTTGGGGAGCATATGTATTGGGCAATGATATAGAAGGATTGACCATGGAGATGGTGTCAGATTACATACATTACCTGGGAAATCTTCGTTCTACTTCTTTGGGTTTTGGTCCCTTATATGAAGGATTTGAAAAAGAACCGGCAAGCATGGAATGGGTTTCTATGTATGCCAATGCCAATTTGATCAAAACCGATTTTTTCGAAGCAAAAAGTAGTGCTTATGCGAAAAGCAGCGCTTTAGTAGATGATCTATAATATCTTTTATTGAATTTTTGAGCATATGGATACAAGCAAGAAAGACGTTCATGCTATACTATTGTTAGATTTGGAAAACTTTAGAAAAAAAGAATAGAAATCCAAATTTTGACGATGCTAAAAGCAAGGAGGTTCTACGATGAAGGATAAAAGAAAACTAGTTTTGGTAGGAACGGGCTTTGTTGGAATGAGTATGGCTTATAGCTTTTTGAATACAGGTGGAATCGATGAGCTTGTCCTCATTGATGTAGATAAAGAAAAAGCAATCGGAGAGGCGATGGATCTTCAACATGGCTTACCATATGCACGTGGGAAAATGAGCATACGTGCAGGAGGTTATGAAGAATGTAAGGATGCAAGTATCGTTGTTGTAACAGCGGGAGTTGCTCAAAAGGAAGGTGAGACCAGATTAGAGCTCACCAGTAGAAATGCCAGAATCATGAAAAGTGTGGTTGAACAAGTTCGTGATAGTGGATTTCAAGGAATATTGATCATTGCCAGTAATCCGGTTGATTCTATGACCTATCTTGCTTGGAAAGTAAGTGGTTTTCCAAAAGAAAAAGTGATTGGATCAGGTACGATCTTGGATACCGCAAGACTTCGTTATATGATGAGTGAATATCTTAAGGTATCTAGCAGTAATATTCATGCTTACATCATGGGAGAGCATGGTGATTCAAGCTTTGTACCATGGACACATGCATATGTCGGCAGTAAAAGTTTATTAGAGTTTCTAGATGAAAAAGGAAAAGATTTATCTGATTTACATGAAATCTATACTCAGGTACAGCAAGCCGCTTATGAAATTATTAAGCGCAAACGTTCTACTTATTATGGTATTGGATTATCTTTGAATCGTTTGGTCCATGCCATATTAGATGATGAAAATGTTATCTTAACGATATCCGCATATCAAAATGGTGAGTATGGACAAACAGATCTTTATATAGGTGTTCCGGCAATGGTTAATGCATCAGGAATCAAGGAAATCATACAGTTACATTTGAATGAAGTAGATCAAGCAAAATTTGATCAAAGTTGTGAAACATTAATGCAAGTGAATCAACAAAGTATGGAAGGTATCTTATAAAGTCATGTTCGCATGACTTTTTTTCATCCTCTGATATGAAATCGCATGATTGATGATCACATCTACTAGTTTACCAAAGAAAAACGATACCAGTTCAGTATCGTTTTTTCTTACTCATATAGAGAAGGTATGATGAAGTTTGATTTTGTTAGCATATCTCCACGATATTTCATTAAAGTGGAAAGACTGACAATTTGATATCCTTGTGCTTTGATTTCTGGCAGTAATTCAATTGCGGCTTCTACGCTTGTATCATAGATATCGTGCTCTAGGATGATCGCACCGTCAAATAGATTGTTCATGATTTCTTTTTTGATTGCTTTCACATTACGTGAACGCCAATCTTCAGAATCAATTCCCCAATAAGCAAGTGGCATTGTACTGGCCTTTAATACTTGCTCATCATAGCTACCATAAGGTGCACGTAAATACGTAGCATCATGTCCACATGCTTCAAAGATTGCATCTTGTGTATCATAAATTTCTTTATCTAATTGTTTTTCTGATAATTTGGTCAATTCTACTTCATGGCTCCATGTATGGTTACCTAACTCAAAGCCTCTTTGATATATTTGAGCAACCACCTCTGGATGTTGTTTCACTCTAGGACCAACCATGAAAAAGGTTGCACTTGCATCATATTGATCAAAGGCATCCAAAAGCTTTTCTGTGAGATCACTAGGACCATCATCAAAGGTAAAGGCGATCATGGGTTTCTTGGGATCGATATCCTTATCCTTGATGACAGGAATGATTGCATCTTTTTGATAAAGAGAAGGGATATTCGGATTGGTTAAAGCAATATAGTTTTTATGTTGCGCATAAGGAATGCTAAGCGAACGTGTGCTATCTTGATCAAAGTAAAAAGTAACATCGGTATCACCTAAAAGAAAGGTATTCAAAGCATCTTTTGTGATAGCGGACGCATCTAAATGTTGGTTTTTTGCCATCGTTTTCAAAAGAGGAAGATAATCATTTCGTAATACATCTTCATGAGTCATCAGTTTATCTAATTTCTTATCATAATTGATCGTTGATGTTGTAACATTTAATTCTTTTCCTTGTTCATTCATCAATGTTTGATGAAATGCGATAGAAATATAAGCATCATAAAGATCATAGCTGTCATAATCTACACTGATAATAACTTTGCTGTTTTGTTTTAAATCTGTATGGATTTGAGTCTTGAGATACGTTTCAATGGCTTGATCCAGTTTCTCAATACCAAATTGTGGATAATATAGGGAAAGATAATAGGTATCTTCATCCTGAAGTTCATGTTTGGCTGTTCCGACATGTTTATGATCATCAGATACCATAACATATTTTTGATAAGGATCTCGTGTCATAAAACGATAGCCAACAATCGAGGTAATGATCGCAATGATGCATAACACAGTCATGATACAAAGCCTGATCTTACTTTTACTGTTTTCTTTTTGATCTATCATAAGAAATGAATGCCTCCTCATTGTATACTTCTACGTTAGTTTGTGAATAGGAATGAATTTTATTCCAAAGCATGTCTATTATGGCATAGCTGATAACCAAACACAAAAGAATTTCTCTTAATAAATCTTAATCAGTAACAAAAGAAAAGCCGCTTTTTGCGACTTAACGATAAAGCTTGATCAATCCTTCTTCATTTAGATTTTGTAAAATCAAAATGAGGAATGGCATGATGAATAGGCCAAGGAAACCAAAGAGCTTTACTCCCAGATACATACATAATAGCATTAGAAGAGGATGTAGTCCGATTTGTTTTCCCACGATTTTTGGTTCTATGATATTACGTATGATGGTAATGACAAGATATAAGATCAACAAGCCGACAGCTAGTTTTGGCGTGGAATTTAGAAAGGAAATCAATATCCAAGGAATCATGATTCCACCGGTTCCAAGTACCGGAAGTACATCAAATACGGAAATGATAAAAGCGATGACCAAGGCATTTTCTACGCCAAGGATCGTTAATCCGATACTTAATTCTATAAAGGTTAGGGTCATGATCTTTCCATATGCAAGAATGAATTTCATAACGGTATCGCTTATATAATGGCGAATCGCAAATAAAATGTCTCTTTGCTTGTTTGGCAGCTGTCTTGCGATAAAAGAAGTGATATGGTTATAATCCGCCGCAATAAAAAAGCTCGAGATAATGGCGAAAAAGAAGGAAATCACGATATTTGGAATCCTTGTCGCAAAATCAGTGAACATACTTACCGCCCCTTGTGATAGAGAAGAAATCAAAGAACTTAAAGAAGAGGTGATATCATCTAAAAAAGATGTGATGGTGGATGCAGTTTCAGCATCCATGTTTTGCCAAACCGTTTCTACCTCACCAAGTGTACGATCCAAGAAAGGCACAAAATAAATTTCATATAATCTAGGAATGTTCATAAAGAATTCCTTTATCATATTGTATCCTTTCACAGATAACAAGGTGATAAATAAGCCAATCGTTAGATAGAATAGTAATATAGTGATAATAGACCATATTTTTTCAGACCCACCAATGTGTTTACTAAGTTTTTTGATGAGTGGACGAAGCATAAACGCTATGGCAAAGCCAATCAGAAAGGGCATGATAACATAGATGACATAGCGAAATAATAAGAAAATGAAAGTAAAGATAATCAGAAAGTATAGAAAATGAATAATAAATGCACGCTGTTTTTCTGTATTCATAAAGTCACCTACCTATCGTTTTAATTCTTGAAACATGGTGAAATATGTGTGCATATACATGAGGAAGGATAATCCAAGGAAGAATGCGGTTATGATCATCAGCAGTTCTCCTGTAAACGTATTTTGAATGGGTAGTGCAATTAAGGCAAACATTGCAAGATAGAAGACAGCAGTACTGATTTTACCAAACCACATAGCACCATTGATGTAACCTCCCTTTTTCTTCAATACAAACCAACAAATGAGCATACTAGCTTCTTTGATCAAAAAGAGGATGAATAGCCATATCATGTGATCTATCGTAAAGATCAAACAGAATACGATTGCAAATTGTAATAGCTTATCCGCAAAAGGATCCATTGCTTTTCCAAGCTCTGATATCTGGTTATAATGACGAGCAATATAGCCATCTAGAAAATCAGTAGCTCCACATAACAAGATCATGACAGCACTGTAGATGTGATATCCATTCAAATATAAATATATGAAAACAGGGACAAAAAGTATACGCAATAGGGTTAAAAAATTAGGAATTGTCCATAGCTCGTTCTTTTTCATTCATTTTCCTCCTTATGCTGACGTATGATATCAAACAAACGTTCTGCATTTTTTCTTGAAAGCTCTTCGACTTTCGTAGGGAATGCCCTGCTTAAACGATCATAGGTGTGTTTGCTTTTCTTTTGGAGATCTTCAAACCTATTTTTCAAACGCTCGATATGACCCAATAGTATTTCATCTGCATTGGTACTATCTAACACGCTTTGTACTTTATCTGTCAAAGGTTGTGTTAAAGGGAAGATGTTATAGGACTTAAATGCTTCTCTTAATTCCTTGATACTTTGTTCGATTTGAACGAAATCGGCATTCTTACGTAGTAATGCACGTACCGTAGCATAAAGATCGTATAAGAAGAAAATGAATATTAAGGTTGCTAGAATATTTTGATAAGAAATAGGTAGTAAATCTATCAAATCTATGACCAAAGGATGGACTCCATAAAATACAACAAGTACCATCAAGCCAAACAGTAAGGAATTTTTCAAACAGATACGACCATGAAGGTTACAAGCTCTTTTTGAATAATCCCACCATTTTGTATGAAACAGTTTTTCCATGACATAACTGGTGATATATTCCAGCGTACTTGTCAATACGATACCTGCTACAAAGATCATGATAGGATGTTGCTGCCATGGTTGTAATAAATGAATGACAACAATAGCACCACAGCCATAGATCGGGCAATAAGGGCCTGCCAAAAAGCCACGGTTGATAAATTTCTTTGCGGGGATACCACAATAAATGCATTCTGATAGCCAACCAAGAAAGCTATACATAAAAAAATATAAAAGTAAGTTCATTTGCATACCCCCTAGAATAAATCATACAGACGCTCGTCACTGAAATCACGTATGATCATATGACAATCTGCAAATTTCTTCTTCTCTTTTTCGCTGACCGCAATCACATCGATTCCAGCATTTTGAGCCGCCTGAACACCACTTTCGGTATCTTCAAATACAACACAATGTTGAGCGCTCAAAGCGATTTCATGCAAAGCCATCAGATACATTTGCGGATCTGGTTTTGCTTTGTTTACTTGTTGAGAAGTAATGACATAATCGAAATAGGAAACCAACTGCTTTTTTTCAAGGATATGATTGACAACATCAGTTGCATTGTTGGTACAAAGACAAATTTTATAATCTCTTTGTTTTAAATAAGTCAGAAAACTGAGTGCTTCCTTTTTTAATGTCGTGTTATCATAATGTTCCACTAAAAATTCACTGATTCGCTGAATAAGTTCTTGTGCCTCTAAAGGATCTTCGACTTCTTCTTTGATTTTTGTCTCCAGATCCGCAAAGCTTTTGACTCGAGAAGCAAGTATCTTTAATATCAAAGATTTTTGTACGCTTTTCAGCTCATTCAATGCTTGTCTAAAGTTAATATTTTCATATGTATTGATCAAGGTGCCATCCATATCGAATAGCACACCCTTTTTATAACTCATATTCATCCTTCCTTCCTGAAAATGACTCGAAGAACTGATTCAGCTTATTCAGGGCATGAAGAATCATTTCTTTATCGGCTTCATTATACCGATTCCATTCTTTTTCATAGTAGCGACGTATCTTTTCACTAATACGTTGTACACAATACATACCTTCTTTTGTCAAATGAAGGTGGAACACACGTTCATCTTTTTTACTGCGTAAGCGAAACAGGTAACAAAGCTTTTCCAGCTTTTTACATACCGTACTCATATTGCCCGCATCCTGATGCAGGATCTTTGAAAGTTCACTGATGGTGATGCCATCATGTTCGCTGATACAGGAAAGCACATGATATTGCATATCTGTGATATGATAATGCTCAAAATCAATACGTAGCAATGGTGATAGATGATGATGCATCTTTTGATCCAACTCTTGTATTTTTTGTTGATAAGCAAAACTATCCATTGATCATTGTCCTTTCTTTATTTAGTTGTGTTTTACATATTTTAAACGTTTTCTATATAGAAGTCAATTTCACTGTAAGAAAATGACGAAATCGTAAGAAATAAATTGAAAATAAAAGAAAACGTTTCATCATTTAAAATTTATCTAAAAAAGTTATGAAATCGCTTGCAAAAAATACGAAATACGATACAATAAAGATAGATTTAAAGTGATGAAAGGAGCGTGAGTCATATGGTAATCAAACAAGAAGTTGGCGAGCGCTTAGAAGACGTACCAGTAAGTAGTGTACTGGGTTTCAACACGGCATGAAATAGATGTGAAACGTTTATATACGTATATCACGTCTATTTTTTTCTTCATTTGATTCAGAAATATAAGGAGGAAAACATTATGAATCAGAAATTCAACAAAGCATTTTGGGATGCATGTGCAAACGGAGACTTTGCAACGGTCTGTGCAGAAATCAAAAAGGGCGCAGATATCAATTATCAGAATGGTGATGGAAGAACAGCATTGATGCGTGCGGCAAAACGTGATTATAAAGATATCGTACGTGTGTTATTAGACAATGGCGCTGATGTGAATTTAGAAGATAATAAAGGGAAAACAGCAATCATGGGTGCTGCGAAAAAGGGCAATAAGACCATTTGTAAAAAGTTGATCGAAGCAGGGGCAGATGTCAATGTGAAGGATGATCGTGGAAGAACAGCGTTGATGCGTGCAGCATTTTTAGGACATGATCGTTGTGTAGATGTATTATTGGATGCAGGCGCAAATATCAATGCACAGGATGAAGTAGGTAGAACAGCATTGATGGAGGCTTGTGTGGCATTTAAAAAAGAAGTCATTCACTTGTTGATCACACGAGGTGCAGATGTAAATCTAAGCGATAATAATGGATGTACTGCATTGATGCGTGCTGCATATGGTGGATATGTAGGATTGGTTGAAGAGCTGATCGCCAGTGGCGCAGATAAGGAGCTGATCGATAAAGAAGGCAATAAGGCAATTCACTATGTGCGTGAAGATTGTCTGGCTCAACTGAAGCCGATACTGAAGTAGGAGGAAACGATCATGAGAGACTATTTATCCCACGAAGTAAGAAATGTTGTTGTATTAGGTCATAGCGGTGTTGGTAAGACAGCAGTTATGGAAAGTATGCTGTATTATACCAAAGCAAGTGATCGGTTCGGAAAGACAAGTGAAGGTAGCTCTTTGATTGATTATGATCCAGAAGAAGTGCGCAGAGGAATTTCCGTGTATGCGAGTCTTGTGCCAATCGAATGGAAAGATTGTAAGATCAATTTTATTGATACACCGGGTTATATGGACTTTGTGAGAGGAAGTGAAGCCGGCTTATCTGTAGGAGATAGCGCATTGATCGTCGTCGACGCAAAAAGTGCGGTTCAAACAGGTACCATTAAGGCATGGGAGGGAGCACAGAAAAGAAAACTACCGACCATCTTCTTCGTAAATAAACTGGATGAAGACAATACTTCCTTTGAAACAGCATATCATGAATTACGTGATGCTTTCGGTAAGGCTGTCATTCCATTTGAAGTTCCGATCATGGAAGAAGGAAAGACGATCGGTTCCGTTAATATCCTAAGAGATAAAGCATGGTATTTTGAAGGACCATTGGCAGATCCGCAAAAAGCCCAACCGGTACCGGAAGATATGGAAGATCTTGTTGCAGAATATAAAAATCAAATTGCGGAAGCAATTGCGATGAGCGATGATGAGCTGATGGAGAAATATTTCAGTGGTGAAGAATTCACAGAAGCAGAATTAACTCGAGGAGTACGTCTTGGTGTACGTAATGGTGAAATACGACCTGTCTTCTCCGGTAGTGCGACGCATACGATCGGTATTGAACGTTTGATGGATCTGATCGTAAAATATTTCCCAACTTATGGTGAAGCCGGAAGTATCATTGTTACAGATGCGCAAAGTAAAGAAGAGGTCATGTTAGAGACCAATGAAAAAGAAACTTTGTGTGCACAGGTATTCAAGACCATTGTTGATCCATTTGTCGGAAGGATCTCTTATATCAAAGTGCTATCAGGTGTATTAAGTTCTGATTCTAATGTGTATAATACAAATAAGGATAAAATGGAAAAAATTTCATCTATCTTTATTGTAAAAGGAAAACATCAAACTGCAGTAGGTAAGTTATTTACCGGTGATATCGGTGCGGTAGTTAAATTACAATATACTCAAACCAATGACACTCTATGTGAGAAGGGCAAGGCCTATATCGCAGAACCAATCATCTTCTCTACACCAATGTATGGTATGGCAGTGTTCCCAAATTCTAAAAATGATGAAGATAAGATGAGCAATGCTTTGGCACGTATGATTGAAGAAGATCCAACCTTACGTTTGGAAAATAATCCAGAAACCAAGCAAACCATCCTTTATGGTATTGGTGATCAGCATATTGAGGTCATTTTGGCAAAGCTTAGAAATAAATATAAAGTAGAGGTACGTTTGGAAACACCAAAGGTTCCATATCATGAAACCATTCGCAAAAAAGTAATCGGAGAAGGGCGTCATAAGAAACAATCCGGTGGACATGGTCAATTCGGTCATGTATTCGTAGAATTTGAACCGAACCCTGATGAAGAGGAAATGGTATTTGAGGAAAAAGTATTCGGTGGTGCAGTACCACGCCAATATTTCCCAGCAGTAGAAACCGGTCTTCGTGAATGTATGCATCATGGACCACTTGCCGGTTATCGTGTTGTGAATATCAAAACAACCTTATTAGATGGTAAGTATCATGATGTCGATTCAAGTGAAATGGCATTTAAACTTGCGGCAAGGTTAGCATTTAAGGCAGGTATGGAACAGGCTAGTCCTGTCATGTTGGAGCCTATTGTAAATATCACAGTTAAGGTACCAGATGAATTTACCGGTACGATCATTGGCGATTTTAATAAACGTCGTGGTGCGATCATGGGTATGGATATGGAAGATGGCTATCAGGAAATCAAAGCGCAAGTTCCACTAGCAGAAGTAATGCGTTAT
The DNA here is from genome assembly GCF_045223415.1 of Hoskinsella mucinilytica. NCBI lineage: Bacteria > Bacillati > Bacillota > Erysipelotrichia > Erysipelotrichales > Erysipelotrichaceae > Hoskinsella > Hoskinsella mucinilytica. The sequence continues at coordinate 41,467 of NZ_JBEQZJ010000006.1, forward strand.
CCTCTAGAGCTTCGAGCAATGACCCAAGGTAGAGGAACTTATACACAAGAATTCGATCGCTATGATCCAGTTCCTTCTAATTTAGTAGATGCCATCATTGCGAACGCAAAGAAAGATGAAGAAGAACAATCCTAAAAAAGCTGAGTTTCAGCTTTTTTTCACTATAAGCAAGGAAAGGTGATAACCATGAAAGAAAAACAGTTTCTTTTAGGTAAGAAAACATTAAGTTGGATTTGGGACGATACCATTTCATCTTCAGCTGAGTTGCCTTGTAATAATCTCATCTTATATGATGAACAAGGCAGGGAAGAATGGAATATGAAGGAGGCAGTAGGTTTTGATGAAGTTTGTACAGGTGTACAAAGAATAGATGACCATCGTTTTTATTTCGTCATATTTATCGGTATAGGGTTTATGATGGATGCTGATACGCATGTGATCCTTCAAAAGAGTATCACAAAATAAGAAAAAGGATAGCTATTTTTTTCATTTCATTTTACAATAAAGAAAAGGTAGGCGAGCAAAATGAAAGAAATTAAAATGACAGATATCAAAGGTATTCAGGTCGGTCAAGCAGAGAATGTAGAAGCAGGTACAGGATGTACCGTTATCTTATGTAAAGAGGGAGCTACAGCCGGTGTTGATGTGAGAGGTGGAGGTCCGGCCACTAGAGAAACAGATTTATTGAATCCCATCAATATGGTGCAAAAAATTCATGCAGTGATGTTAAGTGGTGGTAGTGCATTTGGTTTAGATGCCGCAAGTGGTGCAATGAAATATTTAGAAGAACATGATTGTGGTTTTGATATGCAAGTAGCACATGTTCCTATTGTTTGTGGAGCTTCTTTATTTGATCTATCACTAGGAAATCCTAAGATTCGTCCTGATAAAGATATGGGATATGAAGCCTGTGTTCATAGTGAAGAAGATAATTTTGAAGAAGGCAATCATGGCGCAGGAACAGGTGCCAGTGTAGGAAAAGTTCTAGGCTTTGAGCATGCGATGAAAAGTGGAATCGGTATGAGTGGTATTGAAATCGGTGGGATACAAGTGTGTGCAGTGGTCGCAGTGAATGCTTGCGGTAATGTGGTAGATTATGAAACCAATGAGCTTTTAGCCGGTATTTATGATGAGAAAACCAATCAGATCATAGATGCAAAGGATGCAGTTATCATGCAAATTGAAAAAATGGCAGCCCTTGCGCAAGGGAATACAACGATCGGATGCATCGTAACCAATGCAAAATTAGATAAGGCACAATGTACCAAAATCGCAGGTATCGCACATAATGGCTATGCCAGAGCAATTCATCCGGTACATACCATGAGTGATGGGGATACCATCTTTGTATTAAGTACCAATGAGGTAGAAGCGATGAGCGATGCCATTGGCATTCTTGCAACAGAGATGATGGCAAAAGCAATCAACAGAGCTGTGAAAAAAGCGAAGGGAGCATATGGATTGAAAGCTTATCAAGATCTAAAAGGATATCAATAATCGATATCTTTTTTTGATAGCGATTACATTGTAAGATTCCCTCATTTTGTATTGTAAAATCTTTCCAATTTCACTATAATAAAACCGTCAGTGATTCATATAGAAGATGTTTGGTGGTGATGCTTGCACATCAATCAAACGGGACAATGAATATGATTGACACCTTTATCAATACGTCGCATCTAAAAAGAGCGACAGTAGGAGGAACTTATGAATACAGAAAAAACAAGACGACTTGCGTTCATGGCAATGTTTTTAGCCATTGAAATCGTATTGGTGTTTACACCATTGGGATTTATCCCGATTCCACCATTGAACCCTACTTTGATGCACATTCCGGTTATCATTGCCGGTATCACGCTTGGTAAAAAAGCAGGTGCACAAATGGGCTTTGTATTTGGTTTATGTAGCTTTTTAAATGCAACCTTTCGCCCAGGTATCACATCCTTTGTGTTTACACCATTCTTCAGTATCGGTGCGGTATCAGGAAATTGGACGAGCTTGATCATTGCATTTATTCCTAGAATCCTTTTAGGATTCTTCTCAGGTTGGTTATTCGAAATATTATCTAAGAAACATGTAAATGAGCATATCAGTGTCATCATAGCGGCATTGGCCGGTGCAATGACCAATACCATTCTGGTCATGGGTGGCATTTATGTATTTTTCGGACAAGCTTATGCCTCAGCATTGGGTATCAGTTACAATGCTTTGATTGGCGCAATCATGACCGTAGTTACGACCAATGGAGCCTTTGAAGCAGCCATCGGTGCTGGGATCTGTGTTGTCGTATGTAAAGCAATTCAGCCTTTTATGAGAACAAAGAACATGCGTTTGAAACAAAAAACGGCATAAATAGATGAGAGAGCGAAACCTTGCAAGCAGTTTTGCTCTTTTCTTTTTTCTTGTTTAACGGTATACTAATAAGGAAGAAAGTAGGGGTATATGTGACAAGACTAAAAGAAGATCTGATCATTTGGAGTGACTCTTTGACAAAGTTTCATTTGCCTAGATGGGAAGAATTACCGAATTTCGATTTATATATGGATCAAGTCATCACTCTGATTGAGGGATATCTCTATATATTATCAGATGGAAAAGAAAACGTATTGACCAGCGCAATGATCAATAATTATGTGAAACTAAAGCTCATTCCAAAGGCAGAAAAAAAGCGATATAATAAGATTCATATGGCATATTTGATTGCAATTACGGTTTTAAAACAAGTATTAACCATTACAAAGGTAAAGGAAGGTATCGAATATCAAGCGGATATCAGTGGACTAAAAGAAGCCTATAACATGTTTTGTGAGGAACTTGAGATCAGTTTAAAAACGGTAGCACATCAATTAAAAAATGGAGAGGGAAATTTTCCCTTAGGGAGCATTGAATTAAGAAATACGGCAATGAAATTAGTTACCATTTCCTTTTCTTCAAAGCTTGTAGCAGAGAAAATGGTACGACTACAGAATTCTTATAAAGAAGAACAAAAAAAGAACATGTAAGCCTGTTATCTTCGGATAAGGGCTTTTTATGATAAAGGAGCATGGTATGAAAAAGCAAATAGATTTATTACAAGGAGCAATCCTTCCTTCGTTAGGCGCATTGGCACTTCCTATTATGGCAACCAGTTTGATACAGATGGCATATAATCTGATCGATATGATTTGGATCGGTGCCTTGGGTAGTAATGCAGTAGCTTCCATAGGTGCTGCCGGAATGTTTATGTGGTTATCCAATGGACTTGCAACGCTTGCGAAAATGGGAGGACAAATCAAAGTTGCCCATGCCTTAGGGGCAGGCGCCAAAAAAGAAGCCGCAGGGTATGCCAAAAGCTCACTTCAAATGGGGATCGTATTTGCCTTAGGTTTTGGGATATTGTCACTTGTATGCGCTGATGAAATGATCGCTTTTTTTCAATTGAATAGCGAACAAGTTATTTTAGATGCAAAATATTATTTGATGATCACTTGCGGTCTTGTGATATTTTCTTTTATCAACCAGATCATGACAGGGATCTTAACAGCAATGGGTAATAGTAAAACCTCTTTTATCGTGACTGCAATTGGATTGGCATTGAATATCATTCTTGATCCTTGGTTTATTTTTGGTTGGGGAGTGGTTCCTTCCATGGGTGTTGCTGGTGCTGCTATGGCGACCATACTCTCACAAGCAATCGTCATGTTATTATTTCTATATGCAATGAAAAAGGATACTGTATTATTTCCAAGGGTACATATATTTCAAAAACCGCAGCGATCATATCTTCTCGCTATCTTTCGCATCGGCTTACCTACGGCTTTACAAAGCATGCTGTTTTCCGGAATATCCATGGTCATTGCACGTTTGATTGCAGGTTGGGGAGATGGTGCTGTTGCGGTACAAAAAGTAGGCTCTCAAATCGAATCTATTTCATGGATGAGTGCAGAGGGTTATGCTGCCGCATTAAATAGCTTTGTTGCGCAAAATTACGGTGCTCAAAATCCAAAACGAGTAAAAAAAGGATATCAAATATCAATGAGAGTGATGCTATTATGGGGTGTTTTTTGTAGTATCGTATTGATACTATGTCCACGCTTCATCTTTCAAATCTTTATTCACGAACAAGAGATCCTTCCTCTCGGTGTTGATTATCTTAGAATCCTTGGAATATCTCAACTCTTTATGTGTATGGAAATCACCACAGCAGGAGCCTTTCAAGGACTGGGTAAGACCCTTCCACCATCTATTGTGGGTATTTCATTGACAGCCGCAAGAATCCCATTGGCAATGCTGTTGAGCAGCATGTGGGGATTGAATGGTATATGGTGGGCCATCACCATCAGTTCCATAGGGAAGGGAACTGTATTGTTTGCATGGTTCCACTTCGATTTAAGAAAACCGGAGTTTTTATGTGCAAAACATCTTCTAGTACAAGAATAAAAGCTAAGGTTTAAGAATTTCTAAGAATATCCCTTGCCACAAATCATAAGATTTATGGTAAACTTTTCTTGGTGATGAGGAAATGAAAGATTTTTTTACTTTTTATAAAGATATTACAACGATGTCTTTGCCATTTGTTGCATTTTCATGGATACATATCGTCTTTTTACTGATATCTATAGGGATCATCTTGTCTTTATATCGTTTGTACAGCAGTTTGTCACAAGCAAAACAACGAAAATTCGAGATCGGTATGGCGATTTATTTTTTAGTGGAAGAAGCGCTTTATACTGCTTGGTTGCTATGGAAATGTCATGATCAGGTATTATTAGAAATCTTACCGTTAGAGTTATGTTCTTTATGTGTATACATGAATGCTTTGAGTGTATTTACAAGAAAGGAAACACTTCGCTTTTTCAGTGCTGTGGTCGGTTTGGTTGCAGGTGGTGTTGCGATGATCTATCCGGCAAATATCAGTGGACTATATCCTGTATTCAGCTATCGTACCATCAATTTTTATATGCTACATGGAGCGTTTTTACTATTCTCTTTTATCCAATTAAAGGAGGAAGCATTGTTGAGCTATCATCATATGAAAAAGAATTTTATGATCTTAGCATGTATGTTTACCATCGCATTTACCGTGAATGTAATGTATCATACACAATATATGTTTGTGGGTATTCCACCAAAGATCACCTTTGTCGCAAGTCTATATCAGATGACAGGTATCGTATTTTTCCTACCTACGGTTTTATTGATCTTATCTATTCTACAGGTAATCGTTGTTTATGGGTTGAAAAAAATGATCACATATACAAAGCATCGTCAACTTTCAAAAATAATTTATGATATTTAAAATTTTACAAATTTTGTAAGCAAAACGTTTTCTTTTTTGTCACATATGCGTTACAATAAATTTGTAAAGTTAAAAGGAGGATTTAAAAAATGGCTAAATTTGTATGTCAGGTATGTGGTTATGTTTATGAAGGAGATGCAGCTCCTGAATTCTGTCCAGTATGTAAAGCTCCTGCAGAAAAATTCACAAAACAGGAAGAAGGAGAAATGAGCTGGGCTGCAGAACATGTTGTAGGTGTGGCAAAAGGTGCTCCTGAAGATATCATCGCCGATTTACGTATGAACTTTGAAGGAGAATGCAGCGAAGTCGGTATGTATTTGGCAATGGCTCGTGTTGCTCATCGTGAAGGTTATCCAGAAGTTGGAATGTATTATGAAAAAGCAGCTTATGAAGAAGCAGAGCATGCGGCAAAATTCGCAGAACTATTAGGTGAAGTGATCAGTGATTCTACAAAGAAAAATTTGGAAATGAGAGTCGATGCCGAAAATGGTGCTACTGCCGGTAAATTCGATTTGGCAAAACGTGCAAAAGCATTGAACCTTGATGCAATTCATGATACTGTTCATGAAATGGCTCGTGATGAAGCTCGTCATGGTAAAGCATTTAAAGGCTTATTAGATCGTTATTTTAAATAAGATGAAATCATATGCCATTGGTATCATTAGATGCTGATGGCTTTTTTTGTGAAATTTGGTATCCTATTAAAATCTTACGATTTTTTCATAAATGTTGACAAAATCATAGGATTGTTATAGCGTTAAAAGGAATAAAGGAGCAATCTATGGTTAAAGTTGAACATCTGAACATCAAACATAACGATCATATCATTTTTGAGGACATTTCCTTTACGTTAGCACAAAATGGATTTGTGTCTTTTTGCGCATCAGATGAAGCAGCTTCTTTGATGGCGAAACTATTAAGTGCTGAGCGTTATCCCATGAATGGTGATATCTGGTTTCAACAGACTCGCTTAAACAAAACCAGTATGATGAGTGGAAAACTTCGTTCAAGTTTTGTACAGGGATTATTTCACGATTTTCAATTGATCTTAAATAAAAGCGTACTTTATAATGTTACTTTAGATTTATCCTATCCTAAGCAAGATGTTGAAAAATTACTGATCGCATGGGGATTGGATCATAAAAAATATGTCGCTGTAGAGGATCTGGAGTTTGAGGACCAAGCGAAAATCGTAATCGTTCGTTGTTTATTGCGAAAATGTCATATGATCGTATTTGATGTATACGATTCTTTGTTTTCACCAAAGGAAAGAGAATGTTTGTATCAGTTATTAAAAAAATGCAGCACCCAGTTGCTTGTCGTTATTTGCGGAGATCAAGAAGCCAACAAATACGCAGACCATATCATTGAATGTGAAGACGGTTATTTGCTTTCAGATAGCCTATGCAAACAAATGCAAGAGCTAAGCGTTCCCCAACGCTGTTTTCATCTGCCCAAAATGAAAAAGAAAGCTGTATGTAAAGATATCAATCAACGTTCCATTTGGAAGTTTCGCATGCTGTTTTTATGTTTGTTGATTAGCGCAATGGCAATTAATATCGTCATGTTCAATTCACAACTTCATCTAGTTGAACTAGAAGAAAGTGTGCTATCAAGCAGAGGGCAAAATGCCATACAGATTGAGAAACAAGCTGTCGGAAATGATGGAAGAGTTTATACGACCAATTATGAAGCATTAAATCAAGAGGATGGAAAAGAGTTAGAAAGTCAACTATCTGCGAATGTCATTTACAGTTATGAAGTAGAAAATGCCAGACAAGAATTGAATCGTATTTATGGATCTCTTTGGGATGATATGGACTTATATTCCTATCAAATCATAGAATTAAACGATCTTCAACAACTGGGACTATCTTCCATCATCGGAAGTTTTCCGAAATCTTATTTTGAAACATGTATTAGCTCCTATACTGCCAGACAATTGATCATCAACGGATACTTTCCGGAATTAAATCCTCAAAGTAGTATCGAGGATGTGATCGGAAAGCGTGTGAAATGGTATAATCGTATACTTAAAATTTCCGGTGTATTACCTGTAGATGAAAATGCGAATTTGAATATTCAGATTCAACAAGTAGATGAAAACGGAAGTAAACAGACTACCATGCTTTATGAAGGAAACTTATTCGTGAAAACAGGATTTATGGAACATCATGATGTTTCCAAACAATTGACCTTTCCTAATGTTATCAAACAAATCAAAGATCCTATCACATCCAATACCGTATACATAGATCAGCTTCAATATATCAATGAAGACGCATTCTCTTATTATGATGGAGAAAACTTCCTCTATGATAGTCATTTAAACAAACAAGAAGTTTACCTTGATTTCTATACCGTATATGAGTTACTATATCAAAATCGTTATCATGATGTCTTGGTCAATGACGATATGACTTATGAGGAAAAATACGCTGATTATTATAACCATGCGGCAACTTTGGTAGGAAAAACGATGCAGATAGAAACTTATCGCATCAGCGGAGCACAATCCAACAGTACGTTGATGAATGCTACCGTAACCATTAAAGGCATCAAAACGGATGCCAATGCCTTACATATTTTTGATGAAGGCTTTGATGCAACGCTTGGAAAAGGTAGTATATACATGAATCGACAAGTCTTAGAACCTTATCTCAAACAGAATTATCAAGTGGATAAGCTACTATATCAAAGCAATGATCGACAACAGTTGATCGATACACTGGATTATTTAAAGGAACATCCGTTCTATTTGGCCTTTGTTTCTAATTCTCGTATGTTTCAGGCATTTGTCGTAGACATCAGCGCATTAAGAAATGTGTTATTGTTTATCGGTACTGGCTTCGGTATTCTCTATCTGATTGGCTTTCTATATCTGATGGATCGTAATCGACGTTCGAATTTAAAAGAAATGACCATTTATTATTTGTTTGGAGAAACAAGATTAAGATTAGAGCACTTATATGTAAAAAATGCCAGTATGAATTTATTACGTTATAGTGTATTTGCCGGACTTGCCAGTCTTAGTATCATTTATGTTTTGATATATTTTATTTATAAGGATTTTATGACCATTGATATTCCGATCGTTTCTTATATTATGATCCCGATCATTTATATGTTGGTTACTTGGCTCTTATATACCATAGTAGTCTATGGCTTTGTAAAGCTTCGAAATATATTGGATATCTCTCATAAAGTGAAAAAGGTATGATATAATCATCGTGTTGAAAGAGGTAAGCTAATGAAGGAACAATTTTTAGAACGAATGAAAGGGTATTTAAAAGAAGAATATGAGGCATATCTGGAAACATTGAAAGAAGATATGTATCGTGGTATTCGTGTGAATCCATGTAAAAGCAGTATAGAAGAAATCAAAGCACTGGCTTTATGTGAGCTAAGGCCTTCTGCGATTTGCTCAGAGTCTTTCTATATCCCATATGATGTAGAGCATCTAGGTCATCATCCAGCACATTTGGCGGGGCTGTTCTATATGCAAGAGCCTAGCGCAAGTAGTGCTGTAGAAGTATTGGATGTCAAACAAGGAGATTGGGTATTGGATTTATGTGCTGCACCCGGGGGAAAAAGTACGCAAATCGCTGCTAAGCTTGCGGATACGGGATTTCTTGTCAGTAATGAAATTGACGCAAAGCGCTCTCTCATTCTAATGTCAAATATGGAAAGAATGGGATTCAGTGAGTGTATGATCACCAACACGCATCCTGATATCCTATGTAAAGAAATGTATGGTTGTTTTGATAAGGTTTTGGTAGATGCTCCTTGTAGTGGCGAGGGGATGTTCAAAAAGCATTCCAGAGCCATGGAAGAGTGGACAGTAGAAAATGTTTGTGCGTGTGCTGCTCGACAAAAATTGATTTTAGATAGTGCCTATGAAGCGTTGAAACAGGATGGTATCATGGTATATTCTACTTGTACTTATGCAATGGAAGAAAATGAACAGGTCATTTACAGCTTTTTGAAAGAGCATCCTGATATGGAATTGGTCGATACATCTGTGAATTTTGGAAGAAGTGGATTTGCCTACGAAGATCTGGCATATGAAAAGCTTAGAAGGATATTGCCAATGGATCAAGGGGAAGGTCATTTTATTGCGAAAATGAAAAAGCATGGAGAACAATCTAAGGCGAAACTAAAAGTTCTGACAAGCGATAAAAAACCACCTTATGTGGAAACGTTGTTAAAGGAACAGTTAACGAAAGTTCCACCATATACTATGCTCTTACAAGATAAGGTATATGTAAAAGCAACACCATTTATAAAACTGAAAAAAACAAGAGTGTTAAGACAAGGCATACTAGCAGGAGAAATGATCAAAAACAGAATGGAGCCACATCAACATCTTTATACGGCACACCTATTACAAGATCAGTATCAAAAGCGTTATGATATGAGTGATGAAGAATGTATTCTTTTTCTACAAGGTAACCCATTGATGGTAGAGGGATATAAAGGATATACTTGTTTGACTTGGCATCATCACCCTATTGGTTTTGGTAAGGGAGATGGCTTAGTGATCAAAAATAAGTATCCAAAAGGTATGAGGATACATTAGAGGAACCAATATTCATGTTCCTTTTTCTTTTGTTGGAAGAGTGTGTAATTCATGTTAAAATAGACGATGGAAAGTGGTGAAGCAAATGTTAATTACTGCAGAACATATCACAAAGCACCAAAATGTGAAGGAAATATTAATGGATGCCAATTTTACAATCGAGGACAAGGATAAGATTGCGTTGATTGGTATCAACGGTACAGGAAAAACCACTCTGTTAAAGATATTGACAGGGGAAGAACAAATCGAATCAGGAACGATTTTGAAAAAGAATGGTTTACGCATATCTTATTTACCACAGGAGCCGGTGTTTGATGAAGAAGAAACCATCCTTCATCAGATTCTTTCAATGGATAAAGATATTCAGGAATTTGAAGCGAAAAGCATTTTAGGTAAGCTAGGTATTCAAGATGTGAATCAAAAAGTGAATGTCTTAAGTGGTGGACAAAGAAAACGTGTTGCTTTGGCAAAAGCTTTGTTGAAGCCATGTGATTTATTGCTTTTGGATGAACCCACCAATCATTTGGATAATACGATGATCGAATGGTTGGAAAACTATTTAAAGAAATTTTCGAAAGCAATTTTTATGGTAACGCATGATCGTTATTTTTTAGAGCGTGTTTGTACGAAAATGATAGAAATCGATCGAGGTGTACTTTATAGCTATGACGCTAATTATTCTTCTTATTTAGAGATGAAAGAAGAACGAATGAGAATAGCGCAGGCGCAAGAGAAAAAACGTAAAAGTATTTTAAAGAAAGAATTGGAATGGGTACGTGCAGGAGTACAAGCACGTGGTACCAAAAGTAAAGAGCGATTGGATCGCTTTTATCAAATGAGTGCAATTGAAGATGTGAAAGCAGATGGTAATGTTACCTTGGATACGCTAACTTCCAGACTAGGTAAAAAAACGATTGAAATCCATGAGATTTCTAAAGCTTTTGATGGAAAAGCGTTGTTTCATGATTTTTCTTATCAGATGAAACGAAATGATCGTATCGGTATCATAGGACCAAACGGTTGTGGAAAAAGCACATTGCTACATATTTTAGCAAAAGAGCTTACACCTGATCATGGGGAAGTCATTCATGGTGAAACGGTAAAAATTGCTTATTTTAAACAAGGACATGAGGATATGGATCCAAGTATGAGAGTATTGGATTATATCAAGGAAACAAGCAATGCGATTGAAACAGCTGAAGGAACCTATAGTGCCTCTCAGATGCTGGAACGATTTTTATTTGATTCTAAGCAACAATATGCAAATATCGGGCGGTTATCAGGAGGAGAAAAGCGTCGTTTATATTTATTAAAGGTATTGATGGGAGCACCTAATATTTTGTTTTTAGATGAACCGACCAATGATCTAGATATCGCAACGTTACAAATATTAGAAGATTATCTTGATGCATTCAACGGTGCCTTGATCGTTGTCAGTCATGATCGTTATTTCTTAGATCGTATTTGTGACGCTTTGTTTATTTTTCAAGCAGATGGCGAAATCAAATCCTTTATCGGTGGTTATAGCGCTTATATGGAGCTATCTGTGATCAATCAAATCAAAGATAATGGAAAAATAAGCGAAACAAAACAAGAAAATAAAACCATGCAAACCTTACGTATGTCCAGCAAAGAGAAAAAAGAGTTGGAACATATGGATGAAGAAATGGATAAGGTACAACATTCTATTGACGATATTGATCAAGAGATGGAAAAGTATGCTATGGATTTTGTGAAGTTAAATAGCTTAAGTGAACAGCGAAGCTCATTAGAATCTAAACTAGAAGAATTGATGGAGCGTTGGGAGTATTTGAGTGAGAAACAAAATCAAATCGAGGAAATGAAGAAGGGAAGAAACGAAATACGGTAACTACACCGATTCGTTTCTTTTTTCTTTTTGAAATTATAAAAGTTTCCTTAAAAAAGTTATTTGATGGTGTTTCCTCATTGGTTTCATGGTAAAATAGTAAACGGTGATAAAATGAAAAGTTTATATGATTTTAATTATGATGAAATGGCAGAAATGGCATTGGAACATGGATGGAAAAAGTTTCGTGGACACCAGATTTTTCAATGGCTATATCGTAAAAGAGTAACTTCTATTGATGAAATGAGTGATCTTTCTAAGGAAACAAGAGAAATTCTGAATGAAAATTATCAGTTGAAGCCTCTTGAGTTAAGAGATAAACAGGTTTCTAGTGATGGAACTTGTAAATATTTATTTGCATTAGAAGATGGCTCTTTGATTGAGAGCGTTCTAATGCAATTTGATTATGGAAAAAGTATTTGTGTAACAAGCCAAGTTGGATGTAATATGGCTTGTGCCTTTTGTGCAAGTGGACTGACAAAGAAAAAACGTAATTTGACCAGTGGCGAAATGGTGGCGCAGGTCTTATATGTACAACAAGATTTAGACAAACAAGAGGAACGTCTAAGTCATATCGTTGTTATGGGAACCGGAGAGCCTTTTGATAATTATGAGAATGTCATGAATTTTCTTTCAACGGTCAATCATGATCGAGGTCTTGGAATTGGAGCACGTCATATTACGATTTCTACCTGTGGAGTCGTACCGAAAATTTATGAATTTGCGAAAGAACATACACAATATAATTTAGCGATATCGCTTCATGCTCCTAATAATGAATTACGTAATGAGCTAATGCCTGTCAATCGTGCATATCCATTAGAAGAATTAATGAAAGCCATTCACTATTATGCAAATGAAAACAATCGTCGCTTGACTTTTGAATATATCCTATTAAAAGGAGTCAATGATTCTATGCAACATGTTTCTCAATTAGCTAAGCTTATGAAGGGGTTAAATGCTTATATCAATTTGATTCCTTATAATGCGGTAGATGAGAATGGATTTCAAGGTGTTAGATATGAAGAAGCTATGGTATTTTATGACGCATTGATGAAAAAAGGTGTTCGTTGTACGATCAGAAAAGAACATGGTGCAGATATCGATGCGGCATGTGGGCAACTACGTGTGAAACATCTAAAAAAAGAAAAAGAAGAAATGAGGTGAATCGAATGAAATATTATGGTGCTACCCATCAAGGACTCAGAAGAAAAAATAATCAGGATAGTTTCTGTATCATGGAAAATAGTCATCATGCCTTACTTGCTGTTGTATGTGATGGTATAGGTGGTGGTAATGCAGGGGATATCGCCAGTAAAATGACAGTAGATCATATCAAAGAAAGTTTTCTTCGTTGTGGAACCTTTGAAAATGATCAAGAGGTAAAGAAATGGCTTAGTACAGTGATTCAAGAAGCCAATGATCAAGTGTTTACACAATCTACCAGAAATGAATCAATGAAAGGAATGGGAACCACCGTGGTAGGGGTTTTGATTCAATCAGATCAAACCTATAGTTTCAATGCGGGAGATTCCAGAACTTATGGGTTATATGAGGATGATTTCTTGTGTTTAACAGAGGATCATTCTTATATTGCGGATTTATTAAAGCGTGGAGAAGTGACACAAGAACAGGCTGCTACGCATCCTAATCGTAATATGTTGACCAATGCACTTGGTATTTGGAATAGCATGCGTATCGATATCAATAAGATCAAAAATGATTATCATGCGTTATTGATTTGTAGCGATGGGTTACATGGCTATGTAGCGGAAGCGGATATTCAATATGTACTTAAGGCGCATCATAGTGTCAAAGATAAAGTAGATGCTTTGATTCAAATGTCTTTGGATGCTGGTGGCTATGATAATGTCAGTGTCATCATCATTGAGAAGGAGGACAATGATGCATGAATAAGATGATAGGAGAACGTTACATGTTGGTTACCTCACTTGGTGAGGGTGGAATGGCGGATGTTTATTTGGCAGTGGATACCATTTTAAATCGAGAGGTTGCCATTAAAGTCTTACGTGGGGAATTAGGAAAAGATCCTGTCGCATTGCTACGTTTTCAGCGAGAAGCAAATGCTGTTAGTAAGTTAAACCATCCTAATGTTGTAGATGTGTATGATGTTGGAGAATGCGAAGGAAGACACTATATCGTTATGGAATATGTAAGGGGAAGAACTTTAAAACAATTGATATCTCAACGTGGAGCACTTAATTGTGATGAAGCTGTCAATATCATGATGCAATTAACCAGTGCAGTACAACATGCACATGAAAATCATATCATTCATCGTGATATCAAACCACAGAATGTATTGGTGAAAGATGATGGTACCGTTAAGATTACAGACTTTGGCATAGCACTTGCTCATGATGCTGTTCAGCTTACACAAAGCAATGCGGTGTTAGGAAGTGCACATTATTTAGCACCTGAAACAACACGAGGAGAAACACCAACCAATCAAGTAGATATCTATGCATTGGGAATCGTTTTTTACGAATTATTGACAGGAAGTGTACCATTTAATGGAGATAATCCAGTACAGATTGCGATGAAGCATTTACGAGAAGAAGTTCCGAGTGTCAAAGAATTTAATCCGACGATTCCGCAATCCGTAGAAAATATCATCATCAAAGCGACGGTAAAAAATCGCTCTTTGCGTTATCAAAGCGCCAATGATATGTTGATCGATCTAGATGATTGCTTGTTACCGGAAAAAAGAAACGTAGCTAAATTAGTATTTCAAGAAGAAAGTCAGCCAACCTTGGTGATGGATGCTAAGAAATCATCTCCAACAAAAAAGCAAAACAAAGCGAAATCGAAAGTCATTCCTATCGAAGATGAGGAAGAAGATCGTCCGGAAAAAAGTCATACTAAGCTCATCATCGTCATCTTACTTGGTATCATTTGTGTTGCCGCAACCATTGCGATCTTATTCTTTTCCGGTATGCTTACAAGTGAAAAAACGATTGTGGTACCGGATGTGCAAGGTGTAAATCAGCGAGATGCCCAACAGACCTTAAAACTTTCCGGATTTGATGCCAGCAATATAAAGATAAAGGAAGCATTAAGTGATGATGTGGAAAAAGGTAAGGTAATTTCTATCAGTCCTGAAATCGGAAGTGATGCCAAGAAAGGTACCAGCTTTACCTTAACGATCAGTAAAGGAATCTATTTTGTTGTGGATGACTATACCAATCAATTATATGAGGATGTCAAGGCACAATTAGAAAAGGAAAACGCCAATTTGGAAGTAAAGGTAGAATACTCTTATGCTGTTGATAAAAAAGCAGGATACATCATTGAACAAAAAGGACATGTGAAAGGGGATAAATTAGACCCTGACGAAAAAGAAAGCATTACCTTTGTCGTAACCGCAAAACCAACGAAAGTTTTGGAAAATATGATCGGGAGAAATGTGGAAGAAGTACAAGATGAGCTTCAAAAAGAAGGCTTTGTCGTTGTGACGTCCACACTTTCTACAAGTGAGCTCAGTGAAGAGGAATTGGCAGAAATCAAACATAATGTCGTAATTCAAACCGATCCCAAAGAAGGAACGAAATATACACAGGAAGGAGAAGAATACATCATGCTGTATTACTATGAATAGCCTATGAAGGAACAAGGAAGAATCATAAAAATTGTTTCCAATCAGTATGAGGTACTAGATGCTTCTAACCATCGTAACTTGTGTGTCGCAATGGGAAAGTTAAGAAAACATCAATCTCCTGTAGTTGGTGATCTGGTTAGTTTTGAACGTTTTTCCGATCAGATTGGAATACAAAAAATTGAAAAGCGAAAGAACGAATTGATACGTCCGGCAATCGCAAATGTAGATCAAGCCATCATTGTGATGTCTTGTAAAGATCCGGATTTCTCTACGACATTGATCGATCGTTTGATTTTTCAAATAGCTTATGCGAATATAACACCTATCCTTTGTATTACCAAGCTTGATTTGATAGAGAAAGATGATCCTATCCATAACGAAATCAAAGATTACAGAAAAAGCGGATATCAAGTATTTGAAAGTGGAAAGGGATATGCTACAGAGGATCTTTGTGAAGCTTTGAAGGGAAAAATCAGTGTGTTAACTGGACAAAGCGGTGCTGGAAAAAGCTCTTTGTTGAATCGTATTGAACCTGCCTTTCAGCTTCAAACACAGGAAATCAGTAAGGCATTAGGAAGAGGAAAGCATACGACACGCCATTGTGAGTTACATGAAGTCGCAGGTGGTTGGGTAGCGGATACACCAGGGTTTTCTTCCATGGATTTTTCTCATATGGAAATTTCATTGCTTCAAGAACGTATCCCTGATTTTAAACCTTATATCTTTAATTGTAAGTTTAATGATTGCATTCATATGAATGAACCAGGATGTCGCATTCAAGAGGCTGTAGCACAAGGGGACATCAGTCCTATTCGTTATGAACATTACAAAGAGGTCGTATCTATGATTCGTTCCTATAAACCAAAATATTAAGGAGGATATCAATATGAAAGAATTAGTAATTGCACCGTCTATATTATCACTTGATTATGCACGAACAAGTGAACAATTGAAGGAATTAAATGAAAGCAATGCAAAATGGATGCATTTTGATGTTATGGATGGTCATTTTGTGCCTAATTTAACGTTTGGACCGGATATTTTAAAGGGCTTTAAGGCATGTACCGATATGTTTATGGATGTTCATATCATGGTAGATCAACCGGATATGATGGCAGATATTTTTGCGAAAGCAGGAGCCGATATGATTACCTTTCATTTAGAAGCAGTTAAGGACATGGATGCTTGTATTGCATTGTGTAAGAAAATCAGAAAAGCAGGTGTGATGGTAGGGGTATCTGTCAAACCTAACACAGCTGTAGAACCATTGTTGCCTTATTTATCAGAAATGGATCTGGTATTGATCATGAGCGTAGAGCCGGGCTTTGGTGGACAGTCCTTTATGGAAGATACCTTAGATAAAGTTCGAATCCTTCGTAAAGAAATAGAAACAAGAGGATTAGATACAAGAATTGAAATCGATGGTGGTATCAATGAAGAAACCGCAACTTTGGCAGTGGAAGCGGGCTGTGATACTTTGGTAGCAGGTAGCTATGTATTCAAACAAGATATCAAAGAAGCTGTGAACCGCTTGTTATCATGTCAAAAGTAGTACTTGTCGCAGGAATGAGTCAAACCATTCCGATATTAGAAGGATATGATTATATCGGAATCGATCATGGCGCAGTGAGCTGTCTCAAACAAGGAATTTCAATGGTATGTGCTGTTGGCGATTTTGATAGCGTCAATGAAGAAGAAAAAGCATGGATCAAGGAAACAACAAAGGTATTGCCTCTACCTGCTCATAAAAATGAAACTGATACCGAAGTGGCAGTTCACTATGCTTTAGAACAAGCCTATCAAGAAATCATATTGTATGGGGGCTTAGGTGGAAGAATTGACCATGAATTAGCGAACTTATATTTGTTGATGAATCGAGAATTACCATTGATCCTAATGAATGAACAAAATCGCATTCGTTTGTTAAAAGAAGGGAATTATGAAATTCCCCAAAGTGAATATACATATTTAAGCTTTCTTGCTTTGATTCCATCCTGCATCAGTGAAACCGGTGTAGCATACCCACTTGATCATTGTGAGATCACCAATCAAGATATCTTTACCGTATCAAATGAAATCATAGAAGATGTTGCACAAGTAAGCATTCATTATGGAAAAGTATTGATGATTGAAACCAGAGATTCATGATTTCTGGTTTTTTTCATTGTTGGTAGCATAAAATAAGGTATAATAAAAGAAAAGAAAGAAGATGATAATATGATCGATCTCATCATTGATCATCAAACGGTAACGGTAGAAAAAGGAGTAAATGGATTACAACTATTGAGAAAACGAGAGGATTTTGCTCATATCTATGCAATTATGTTAAATGGAAAATTACATGATCTATCCTATCCGATTCAAGAATCCGGAGAGCTCTTATTGATATATGATACCAGTGATACAGGAAAAATGATTTATGAGCGTACCCTTCATTTTGCATTTATTGCCGCAGTAAAATTACTTTATCCGGAAGCTAAGGTGTTTTTAGAACACGCTTTAAGTGACGGTGTGTATTGTCGGGTGGATAAAAAAGTATTTTTAGGTCCTCAAGATGTGAAGTGTATTGAACAAAAAATGAAGGAGCTGATCGAAGAAAAAGCCTCTATAGAACGATTGGTGGTTCCTACCAAAGAAGCAGTTGCTTTTTTTGATGGGATAGGAATGCATGATAAAGCTAGTTTATTAAATTGTAGAAAGAGTAAGCAAAGTAGTATTTATACACTATGTGGTATTCATGATTATTTCTATGGAATCATGCTTCCGCATACAGGCTATTTGACTCATTTTGCTGTAAAATATTATGCTCCTGGTATATGGTTATCCGGGTCTAAGGAGTTAAAGGATCAACAAAAGCTATTTCAAGTTTTTCAAGAATTCGAACGATGGGGCGAAATGATCCATGTTAGTAATATCGCAGAATTGAATCAAAACATTCTGGCCAATCGTATGGATGAGCTTGTATTAATGAGTGAAACGATGGTGGAAAAGAAACTGGGGATGGTCGCAGATGATATCGTAAATCATCATCCTCAAACAAAATTTATTCTGATTGCTGGACCAAGCAGTGCCGGAAAAACGACTTTCTCAAAACGTTTATCTATTCATTTAAAGATATTAGGAAAGAAACCATTGGCAATCTCTATGGATGATTATTATAAAAATCGAGAAGACTGTCCGAAACTTCCTGATGGTAATTATGATTTTGATAGTTTAGATGCATTGGATTTGAATTTGTTTAATGAAACCATGCTGAAGCTGATGCATAAAGAGCCGGTAAAGCTTCCTTACTTTAATTTCAAAACAGGATTACGTGAATGGAAAAACGCAGAAACTATATTAGAAGACGATCAGATTTTGATCATAGAAGGAATTCATGGCTTGAATCCTGCAACCAGTGCTTATATTCCACAAGAGGCCAAATACAAAATTTATATCAATGCATTGACCCATATGAATTTAGATGCTCATAATCGTATTCCAACAAGTGATTATCGTCTCATACGAAGGCTAGCTAGAGATCATCAAACTAGAGGCTGGAATGCCAGAGAAACAATATCTTTTTGGAAAAATGTTAGAGATAATGAAGACAAGTATATTTATCCATTCCAAGAAGAAACTAACATGATATTCAACACCAGTATGGTCTATGAATTGAGTATATTGAAAAAAATCGTCATTCCATTATTGGAAGAAGTACCGATAGAAGATAAAACCTATTTGGAAGCAAATCGTTTAAAGAAACTATTAGAATATTTTATGGATGGTGATGAAAAAGCAATTCCAAACAGTTCGATCCTTGCGGAATTTTTAGGAATCAGTATCTTTGATGTCGCTTAGAATCAGTATCTTTGATGTCGCTTAAACAAAAAAGCTCACTCATGTGAGCTTTTTATAATATTAGAGTAGAAAAAAAACAGGTCACCCTGTTCATTTATCACTCTTAGATAGCGTTTTTGTTTTTTAATGTTTTTAATGCACGAGCACTAATACGGATCGTTTGAGGTTTTCCATCAACAACGACTTTAACTTTCTGTAAATTTACATTCCAGTTACGACGAGTAGCACGCATAGAGTGAGAGCGTTTATTACCTGATAAAGGTCCTTTACCTGTAATTGCACAAACTTTTGACATACCGTTTCCTCCTTCCGTACAATACTAAACATAATTTGCTTAGATATCATACCATTTACGTTATGAAAATGCAAGACGTAATTTATTTTTTTATCAACAAATATAGAATAATTTACAGATTAGATGGATTGTAAGTGATTTCACATTATTTGTTAATTGCATTTTGTATTTATATCGTTTAAAATTAAAGTGAGACAATTTTGTGATTTAATAAAAACAAGGAAAGTGATGATATGAAAAGAAGAAGCAAAGCATTGTTTGGGGTATCTTTTGCAGGAATTCTTGCTTGTTCTGTACTAACGCCAGCTCATGGCTTATTCGCAGAAGAGGGGGATAATGATACGAAATTAGAGGGCTTGTCTTATGCAGATCAGACAGGGTTGTTTTTGAGCATGGATGAGGACGGAAACGTATCTTATGTGGAACCTGAAATTAACGATATGCAAAAGGAACTGGAGTTACCGGAAGAAACATCAAAGGATACGACTTTTGAATTGAAATTAAATTTTGGTGATGAAAGTGAAACCATAGGAGAATATGATACATTTGAAGAAGCGAATGCAGCAATGACTAGACGTTCTTTATTTAGAAGCATTGGTGATTTAGAGGTTTATTCCGATAATCAATTACGAGCATCTTCCTCTTATAGTGTAGTGAATTTCAATACCAAAGATGATACGACCAGTTATACTGAGGTAAATACCGGAACTTCTGGTTATACCTATGGTGGGTATGCAGCCGATGCTGCTTATATCGGAACCAATAGCAGTGGTACGAAAGTAAAATTTAAAATGGCGGGAGTTACCGGTTGGGTCGATAAAAAAGATGTATCGATCGTACCTTATAGTAGTTCCTTAACATTGAGCTATTATGCTGTTTCAAATGGTTATTTATATCACTATATCAGTACCAATCTAAATAAAGGTAGTACATCTTCAACACAGGTTGTAGGGAAAGCACCTTCTTATTTGAAAAGTGGAACTAAATATTACAGTTATGATGGTCATTATTTCTACACAAGCTATGCAAATATGATTGAAGATTATAAGGTTGATCAGTATCAACGTTCTGTAAATAAAGACAATCCATTTTATAACTATTATCAATTTTTATCCCATCGTACAAAAACGACATTTACTGCTGATGATTTCAACAAAAGGGTAAATGCAATCTTAGATGGTGGTACTTCTAAAATGTCAAATACAGGAGCTTATTTTATTCAAAATCAAGATGATTATGCTTCCAATGCTTCTTTGATGTTTGGTGTTGCGGCAAATGAAAGTGCATGGGGACAAAGTTCTATCGCAAAAAATAAAAATAATCTATTTGGGCATGGTGCAGTTGATAGTAACCCTTATTATGGTGCGACTGGTTATGAAAGTGTATCTGATAGTATTAAATATCACGCAGAATTTTACATAGACAAAGGATACACTGATCCAGCAGATTGGCGTTATTTTGGAGCTCATTTAGGTGATAAATCTAGTGGGATGAATGTAAAATATGCTTCTGATCCATATTGGGGAGAGAAAGCAGCAGCACAAAGTTATTATTTAGAAATGCAATCAGGGAAACAAGATTCCAGTAAGTATAGCACAGGTGTTTATACGGGTGATGATGCGATAAATATCAGAAAGGAACCCAACACCTCTTCCACAATCTTATACAATACAGGAAATGGAAATGGATCTTCAGCACGTGTAGATAACTATCCGTTTGTGATATTGGGCGAAGTGCAAGGAACCAGTGTGAATGGAAACTCAACTTGGTATAAGGTTCAATTAGATACAGGACTTGTAAATGATCGTAGCTCTATGTATGCACATGATGAAAAAAAGGGTGTTTTTATTGAAGGTTATGCATATAATTTCAGTCGTTCTTATGGTTATGTGAATGCTTCTTTAATTACGGTTTTAACAAAAGGCACTAACAGTAATACATCAGATGGAAGTAGTAGTGGAGGTTCCACAGGTGGAAATACAAACACAGACTACAAAAAAGGTGATGTTAATGGAGATGGTAAGATAAGCTCTATGGATTATGTTTTAGTGAAAAATCATATCTTAAACATAAAAAAGTTAAGTGGGAATGCTGCAAAAGCAGCTGATGTTAATGGAGATGGAAAAATCTCATCTATGGATTATGTTTTAATTAAAAATCATATATTAGGTATTTCCCAAATCAAATGAAATGAAGGAGCAAATTGATGAAAAATAAAAGAGCTAAAATTATTTGTAGCAGTATACTTGCTTTAGAACTTATTAGCTATACTGCAATATCAGCAGATTCTGTAGAGCCGGGAGAAAGTTTTACTGTCAATATATCTTGTGGTAATGTTGAAGGAAGCATAACGGCAAGTGGAAAAAATGCTTCAGTAACTGGAATTAGCGAAAATTGGTGTGAGCGAAGCAAGAACATTAAGATTACTGCTACAGCAGGTAGTGCAGGAACAGCAACAGTTCAATTAATTGGTGTTGATGCTACTGGTAATGCTGATACTCCTAATCCAACAGATTATAGTGGTCAGGTAATAGGGTCTAGCAGTGTATCTGTTGCTAATCCAACACCTAACATACCATCTAATAGTGGAGGAGGATCTTCGTCTTCACAACAGACACAAACTCCATCACAAAATGAAACACCTAAAGAAGAAGCGCCTAAGAATTCCGATAGTTCTTTATCTGCATTGAGTATCAAAGATGGAAAGTTATCACCTGATTTTAAGGCAGGAACAACTTCTTATAAGGTAACAGTAGCAGAAGGTACGACTAAGGTGAATGTTTCCGCTAAAGCAAATAATTCAAAATCAAATGTAACAGGTGATGGCGAAATCAGTGTAAAGGCAGGAAACAATAAAGTAAAAGTAACTTGTACAGCAGAAGATGGAAGTACGAGTGTCTATACCATTGATGTTTATGTTGAGGAAAAGCCTGTTACAACTATGGAACTGGGTGGAAAGACCTTGAATGTATTTGAAAATATTCAAGGGGCTAATCTAGATAACAAAGCATTTACGAAAACAACAGTGAAAATTAGTGGTAAAGATATACCGGCATGGAAAAGTGAAGCACAAAATGTTACATTATTATATTTGAATGGTGAAGATGGAGATGACTTCTATATTTATGATGAAGCAGAACAAAAGGTAACTTCTATTTATCGTCCTGTTGGAGTTCTTGGAAAAAATCTGATCATGATTAATGTGCCAGATGAACTTCAAACACGAAATGGTATGAAATTTACAACCGTGGAAATCGATAAAATAAAATTCCCCGGATGGACCTTTGAAGATAAAGCTTTTGAAAATTATGCTTTGATTTATGTTATGGATGGACAAGGAAACTATGCCTATTACCAATATGATAAAAGTGAACAAACATTACAAAAATTTTCAGGAGCCGCAGCGATCACACAAGAAAAATATGATGCTTATGTAAAGGATAAGAAAGATAAAGAGCAATTGTTGATGTATATCATTTATGGTCTAGGCGCAGGTTGTGTGATTCTTGCCGGATTAGCAGGTTATTTCTTCTTTCATAAAAAACCTAAGCAACCGAAACATAAAAAGATAGATATTGAAAAGGAAGACTATGAAGAACGATTTCATATAGAAAAAGATCAGTAAGAGGATGAAGAAACATCCTCTTTTTCACATGGGAATGAAAAGGCTTTTAAAAAATATGAAAAAATTCTTAGTTTTCTTCGGAAAGTATTTTTAAACCCTTGAAATTATGGTATTATTATAAGGAATGAAATGAAATGATAAACTAAGGGGGTCAAGCCTAGTGTTTAGAAAAGAGATATATGCCGCAGTGGAAATTGCGGATCATGAAATTAGGCTCATCGTTGGTGAGTTCTTTGATACTAGATTCAATATTTTACGTGTTGAAAGAACAATGATCAAGGGCGTAGAAAATAAAAGAATCACGAATGAGCAGGATGTTGTGAATGGAATCCGTAAAGTGGTAAAGCAGGCAAATGATGCACTTGGCTTTACGATAGAACGTGTTTTATTGGCAATACCGAGTGTAAATGTAGAACGACATAACAAGCGAGTAAATGTTTATCCAGAAGGAGGTAGCAAGCGTATTCGCTTGTCACACATACAGGGAGGTTTGAATGAGGCCATTACCTATAAACCAAATCCTGATCTAGAACTTGTGAATGTTGGTTGTATCAAGTATATTACCAATGGAATCACTTCTAGAAAAATGCCAATCGATGAAAGTGCGGATATGATGATCATGGATATCGATTTGTTATATGCCGACAAAGAAATCGTTTATTCTTATGCAAGGTGTGTAGAAAAGGCGGGGCTGGAAATTCTGGATGTATGTTTGGATTCCTATGCAATCGCACAGGAAGCGGCTGTGTTTGAGCAGACAGTTGATAAATATGTGGTATTAATTGATATAGCTCGACAGAATACAACACTTTCTTTATTTACGCATGGTAAACTAGTAAATTGCGAGGTGTTAGCAGACGGCTATGGAAAATGGCTAACCAGTCTTCATGATGATTACCATTTGCAAGAACATATCGGATTTCGTTTGATGCAAAACACATGCAATCTTTTAGATGATGTTGTAAAAGACAATGTGATTTACATATGGAGTGAAGGCGGTATGCAGAAACAAATCACTGAAAAAGGTGTACAGGAAGCTGTAGTTCCTTACATAACGTCATGGGTGGAAACAGTCAATGAAGCATGTGCTCCGATAATTGAAAGTGGCGATGTTCGCTATTTGATTACGGGTGAAGGTTGTGAAATTCAATCGCTTCAACAGTTATTGCCTGTGTTTAATGCGAAGGCAACGGTATATGTTCCACAGACCATAGGTGCAAGAGATTGTTCGCTTGTCACTTGTTTGGGATTGTTTTATAGCTGGAAGGAAGCCTTGAATATTCGTAAAGATGAACGTATCAGCTGTGATATGAATGAAATGGAATCTGCAGTTGAAAGTGTAACAAAGAAAAGCACCGTCGATGATGAAGGTGGATTTACAAAAAAACTGAAAAGTATTTTACTCAATAACGATAAATAGAAGAGAGCGAGGAACTGTTTTATGAGCGATTTACGATTTGAACAAGTAGCAAATATCAAAGTTTTTGGAATTGGTGGCGGTGGCTGTAATGCAGTAAACCGCATGGTGAGTGAAGGTGTCAAAGGTGTAGAATTCTTTGTGGCTAATACAGACTTACAGGTATTAAAGAATTCTCCGGTTGAAAATAAAATCGTGTTGGGACGTGAAACAACACATGGATTAGGTGCAGGTGCTAATCCGGATGTAGGACGTCAAGCTGCCAAAGAAAGTGAAAATGAAATTCGTGAAGCAATCAAAGGAAGCGACATGGTATTTATCACTGCTGGTTTAGGTGGTGGAACAGGAACAGGAGCTGCACCTTTATTCGCAAAGATTGCAAAAGATGAAGGAGCTTTGACTGTTGGTATCGTCACGAAACCATTTACTTTTGAAGGAAGAAAACGTCTGCAATCTGCGGAATCTGGATTGGCTGAGTTGAAACAATATGTGGATTCTCTTATCATTGTTTCAAACAATAATCTAATTGAGGTCATTGGTAGAAAACCATTGACTGAAGCATTCCAAGCAGCGGACAATGTACTTCGCCAAGGAGTACAGACAGTAACTGATTTGATTGCCGTTCCTGCATTTATTAACTTGGACTTTGCGGATGTACGTGCTATTATGGAAAATCAAGGATCTGCTTTGATCGGAATCGGTATGGCCGATGGCGAAGATAAAGCGAAGATTGCGGCAGAAAAAGCAATTCAATCTCCATTGTTAGAAGCACAGATTACAGGCGCAAAAAATGCAATCGTCAATATTACTGGTGGAGAATCTGTGACCTTGTTTGATGCAGAAGATGCAATGGCTGTGATTCGTGAAGCGGCAGGTAATGATATCGATGCTATTTTCGGTATCGCTATCAATGAAAATCTTGGAGATAGCATTATTGTAACGGTGATTGCTACCGGATTTGAAATTCCTGCAGAAGAAGAAAAGCCGGTATTTACACAGCCTGTACAAAAAACTGTAAAGGTTGAACCTGAAAAAGTTCGTTTTCAAGAAACGATGGAAGACGACGATGATGAAGGAATCCCATCATTTTTTAGACGATAATTATGGTGGTTTATTATATCGATGATAGCTTTTTTCAAGACAGTGCCTTTGCGAAAGAAATGTATGAACGTTTTTTGTTAAGGGTAGAACGTTTTGAAAAAGGAATTATATTGATTAGTAGTTCTCATAACTATTCCAAGGAGATTCAACAGTTTAAAAGAAATTTATCTGATGGGTTTGCTGTTTTGGAAAGTCCTGCAGTATTTGATATTGATGGCATTCGGGGAAATCTTAGAGGTACTTATTTGGCACTTGAAGATTTTGATTGTATGCAGACCTTTAGTGGTAGCTGTATAGAATATGATACAAAGAAACATCAGTGTGAGAGAATTTATTTCGATTTATTTCCAGAACATCTTCAATTAGGTGAATTGGATCTATTGAAAAATTTTCTTGAGAATATGCTTGGGAAAAAAGTGAAAAGTTTTAAGAAAAAGAAAGAGCAAATCAGTTGATACTCTATTTCAGAAGATCGGACAATGAATGTTGTCCTTTTTTTTGTCCTTTTGTCGAACAGCACATAAATGAACCTTGAATTCCATAGTCTTTACTATGAAGGAGGGATCTCGTATGCCGTATCGAATGAATCGATATACTGTATTACATGAATTTGGCAGTGATGAAAATGTTGGACTAAGTGAGAGTGAGGCTGAGAAAAGACTCGCAAAGAATGGAAAGAATGAGCTGATCAAACAAAAGAAAGAAACCCCATTTCAAATGTTCATTGAACAATTTGAAGACCCAATGGTCATTATTCTGATCATAGGGGCGATCATTTCCATTTTTCTAAATGAAATCATAGATGCATCTATTATCTTTGTAGTTATTCTATTAAATGCAATGATAGGAGTTGTACAAGAATTTAAAGCAGAGAAAGCTATTGATGCTTTAGAGAAGCTATCAAGTCCCAAAGCAAGTGTGATCAGAGAAGGATATCTAAAAGAGATAGATTCCAAAGATCTGGTATTGGGTGATATCATTGAGCTTAGTGTCGGTAATTATATTCCTGCAGATATCAGACTTTTAACATCAACAAATCTAAAGGTAGAAGAAAGTACGCTAACCGGTGAAAGTGAACCGGTAGAAAAAAATGCAGAAGCTATTTATGAGGAAGTGACAGATATTCATGATCAGCGCAACATGGTGTTTATGTCCACATACGTTACATATGGAAAGGCAAGAGGTGTAGTAGTTCGCTGTGGTATGGACAGTGAGGTCGGCCATATTGCGGGAATGCTATCCAAACATGAAGAAGACAGTACACCATTACAAGTGCGATTGGCGCATTTATCTAAATTGCTCGGTATTTTGTCAGTGGGTATTTGTGTAGCAATGTTTATTGTAGCGATACTTCAAGGTAGAAATCTATTTGACATGCTGTTGCTTTCTATCTCTTTGGCAGTTGCGGCAATACCTGAAGGTCTACCTGCGGTAGTAACCATTGTTTTGGCACTTGGTGTTCAGGTCATGAGTAAAAATCATGCGATCATTCGTAAGCTTCATGCTGTAGAAACACTTGGTTCAGTCAGCGTTATTTGCAGTGATAAAACAGGTACGTTAACCCAGAACCATATGAAAGTAGTGAGTACGTATGCGGATGGAGAATTACAGAAGGAAAACGAGGAATTGTTAAGAGGATTTGCATTATGTAATGATGCTGTGGTAAGTGAAGAGATTTTAGGAGAACCTACAGAGGTAGCGTTATTAACCTATTGTGAACAACAAGGGGTTCATAAGGCGCATTGTGAACGAAGCTATCTTCGTGTCAATGAAATTCCTTTTGACTCTGCACGTAAACTAATGACGACGATTCATCAAAGTGAAAAGGGATATGTAGCATATACCAAAGGTGCTCCTGAAAAAATCCTTGAGTTATGTAGTAGTGTTTTGATCAATGGTAAACAAGTTAAAATGACAGCTTTTGAAAAAAATAGGATCTTAGAAGCCAGTAAGCAAGTGAGCAGTGATGCTCAGCGAGTATTGGCGCTTGCAAGAAAAAGCCTAAAAAGCGCACAGGAAGAGGCTGTAGAGGGAAAGATGTGTTTTGTTGGTTTTGCCGGAATGATCGATCCACCTCGAGAAGAAGTGAAAGATAGCATTGCACTTTGCCATGAAGCAGGAATTCGTGTAGTTATGATTACAGGAGATCATCCATTGACCGCTTTTGCGATTGCGAAACAACTGCATATCGCAAAGCATCCAAAACAGGTTATGACAGGAAGAATGTTGGATGAGATCAATGATGAGGATTTGATTAGTCAGATCATGGATATCTGTGTATTTGCTCGTGTGACACCTGAACATAAGGTAAGAATCGTAAATGCTTTTAAAAAGCGTAAAGAAGTCGTTGCTATGTCTGGGGATGGGGTGAATGATGCGCCTAGCTTAAAGAATGCAGATGTGGGTATCGCAATGGGAAAAACAGGTACGGATGTTTGTAAACAAGCAAGCGATATGATCTTGGCAGATGATAACTTTGCGACCATCGTTAAAGCAGTAGAACAGGGAAGAAACATTTATTTGAATATACAAAAAGCAGTTTTATATTTGTTAAGTTGTAATATCGGTGAAGTAATGTCATTATTTCTGGCAATCGTTTTCATGCCCAATGTGGTATCTTGCGTGAGTGCAATTCAGATTTTATGGGTCAATCTGGTAACCGATGCATTTCCGGCTTTGGCTTTGGGGGTGGATCCGAAAGATCGATATATCATGAAGGAAAAGCCCAGAGATCGTGAAGAAAGTCTGTTTGCGCATGGTGGTATGATCTTTACCTTGATGAATGGGTTCTTTATCGGTACGATCACCTTGGTTGCATTTCGTTATGGATTGAATACCAGTGGAGAAAAAGCTCAAACCATGGCATTTATGGTATTGTCTATGTCTCAACTATTTCATTCACTGAATTTAAGAAGTATGAGGCATTCTATTTTCGAAGTTGGTGTTTTCAAGAATAAATGGCTGTTTTTGACTTTATTGATTGGATTGGGTTTACAGGTTTCGGTATGTGAGCTTCCGATCTTTCATACACTTTTGAAAACAGTATCGCTTTCTTTGATGGAATGGGGCATTGTATTTGGTTTAAGTATGAGTGTCATTTTGATCAATGAAATCAGTAAGTGGATTGCTAAGGATAAGTAAATTGATATAAAAAAAGTGATGTTGTTAGGATGGACCTAAAACATCACTTTTTGTTTATGCTTTATCAGATGGAAGGATCAGATTTAAAATGATACCAACCAAAGCACTCAATGCAGTACCGGATAATGTCATAAAGCTTCCGATAGGAAGTATGGCACCACCAAGACCGATAACTAACATTGCACTTGCGATAACTAAGTTTCTTTGTTTACCGAAATCAACCTTGTTATCTACCAAAACACGTAAACCATTGCTGGCAATCACGCCATACAACAATATGCTCATACCACCTAGTACGCAAACCGGTATGGTAGAAATAAAGGCAGATATCTTACCTACCATAGAAAGAACGATGGCAATGCATGCTGCTCCTGCAGTAACATAAACACTACTGATCTTTGTCATACCGATGACACCGGTATTTTCACCATACGTTGTATTTGCTGGACCACCTAGAAAGGCAGATACTGCAGTAGCGATTCCATCACCTAACAAGGTACGATCAAGACCTGGATCTTTCAAAAAGTTTTTACCGCAAATCTTTCCCAATACCGTATGATCACCGATATGTTCAGCGATGGTCACAAAGGCAACAGGTAGAATTGCCCATGTTTCAGGTCCAAAATATAATTCATAGGTTTTAAAGTTTCCTAAGTGGAATGGTAAAATAAATTCCGGTAATGCGAACCAATCCGCTTTGGTAACTGCTGTAAAGTCAACCAGACCAAAACATAATGCAATGATATATCCGACTATGATCGCAATCAAGAAAGGAATGATTTTGAAAAAGCCTTTTGCTTTTGTGGAAATCAATGCAGCAACTAAGAATGTAATCAATGCAACGATCATTGCTTTTGGGTCACCTCCGGCAACAAAGCCGGCATTGCCAACAGCATTTCCCGCAAGCCCTAATCCGATCACCGCAATCATAGGTCCGATGACGATTGGCGGTAATAATTTATCGATCCAATCTTTACCAATGAACTTTACAACGATCGCAACGATCACATAGATCAAGCCTACTAACATTAAGCCTGTTTGTGCGGCACTTGGATTCCCACCCAACGCTGCAATGGCGATTTGAACCGCAGAAATGTAAGCAAAGGAAGAACCTAAATATACCGGAACCTTTCCTTTGGTACAAGCAGTATAAATCAGGGTACCAATACCACTTGCGAATAATGCGACACTGACCGGTAGACCTGTTAAGGTCGGAACCAAAATGGTTGCGCCAAACATTGCAAATACATGCTGAAAGCTTAAAAACAGCCACTTTAATGGATCAGGACGTTCATTAACATCCAAGATCATGTTGCCAGAAGGCTCTTCATGAAATTCATTTTCATCAAGAATCAACGGCATTTCTTCAACAGTTTCGTGAAATTCTTTTTTCATACTTACTCCTTTTTTATTTCAAAACACTCATAGTATACCATAATTATAGGAGTTATGAAAAAGAAAATACTGCTGTCCTAGGAAATTTCTATCAATTATGGTAAGATTACCATGGTGATAGTATGCGATTTAAAAAAATATATATAGAGATTACCAATACCTGCAATCTATCTTGCAGTTTTTGTGTACAAAATCAACGTCCACCAAGAAGGATGAGCGTGGATGAGCTAAGACATATTCTGAAGCAAATAAAACCTTTTACCAACTACGTTTATTTGCATGTACTTGGGGAGCCTTTATCTCATCCTGATCTTGAAACAATACTGGATCTTTGTGAAGAATATGGAATGAATGTCAATATGACAAGTAATGGAACCTTATTCAAACAAAAAGAAGATGTATTATTACGTGGTAAGATACGTCAACTTAATGTATCTCTTCATAGCTTTCCCCAACATTATCAACAGGCATATTTAGAACATGTGATTTCAATATGTGACAAGTTGGCTGAAAAGCATACTTATATAAGTTATCGTTTATGGAGCATGCGTCAAGGGGAACTGGATCATGAGACCATGCAAATCGTTGATTATTTAAAACAAGCATATCATTGTGATATTCCGGTAATTGAAAAAGGTGCAATTCGTTTAAAAGAACATACCTATTTGCATTTTGAGGAGGTATTTGCTTGGCCAGATCTTTCATCTTTCCATGTTTCCACAAAAGGAAGTTGTCTTGGCATGAAACAAATGTGTGCGATCCTATCAGATGGAACGATCACTCCATGTTGTTTAGATAGTAAGGGAGATATTGCACTGGGAAATATATTTGAGGAATCCTTTTCTTCAATCATAGAAAAAGAAAGAGCACAAGCCATAAAAACTGGATTTCAGAATAAGGTCGTAGTAGAAGAGCTTTGTCAGAAATGTAGTTATCGTACTCGATTTGATGAAAAGAGGTAAGAACATGTATTTAAAGCGACAGGATTGTCATATTTATTATGAAATATATGGTAGTGGGGAACCTATCTTATTTCTTCATGGGAATGGAGAGGATCATACTTATTTTCAACATCAAATAGAAGCTTTTTCAAATGATTACCAAGTGATCGTCATGGATATGAGAGGACATGGTATTTCAGACTTTGGAGAACGACCTTTGAATTTTGCATTATTTGCGGAAGATGTGATTGCGCTATGGAATGAGCAACATATCGAACGTTGTCATGTGTTTGGTTTCAGTGATGGGGGAAATACGGCATTGACCCTAGGGATTCATTATCCAACACGTTGTAATAAGATCATTGCCAATGGCGCAAATCTTAATACGATGGGTATGAAACAATGGGTACAGCTTACTCTTTTGGCACAATATGAAATGACAAAAATACGTTCCTTCATAGATAAAGAAGCAAACAAAAAACTACAGATATTAGATTTAATGATGCATCAGCCTAAGATTTCGATCAAACAGCTACATGCAATCAAAAGTCCTGTTTTGGTGTTATGTGGAAGTAATGATATGATCAAAACAGAACATTCTATGAACATAGCCCGAGCGATTCCAAATGCAATGTTAGATATCATACCAGGAGATCATTTTATTGCGAATAAACAATATGAAGTTGTCAATCAACATGTAAAAAAATTTCTAAAGAAATGATATCTTTAGAAATTTTTTCGTTTTCCTTTCCTGTTTTCTTATAAGTTTTTATTATAATGGTGGTGGGAAAGAGGGATATACATGAATCTTTTAATGATTTTAATTTTTATGCTTGTGATGTTATTGGTATACTTTATCGTTAATAAAAAGACAAGAAAACAAACGTTGGAACAAATTCAGACATATATTGGAAAAATAGCATACATCGTTAGTGCACCGATCGTATTAGTGATTCAGCTATGTTTTGAATTTACATCGATTATGACAGATTTTATATTAAAGCTATTACATATGTTGTTGTTGCCGTTTACATCAGCTGGTATCGTCATTACTCATTTTGATCAAAGCTGTAAGGAGAAAACGACAAGATACCTGAAACGCTATGATGGACAACATTACATCAAGCAAGGCGTTCATTTATATAAGGAAGCCTTATTAAAGGATACCCATAGCTTTGTGAACATAACGATTCAAACAGTTGTATTGGTTGGAACGATTTTTCTTCAATATGTATCATTTGCGACAACCTATCGTGGTATTAGCTTCTATTTTCAAGAGATGGCACCCGGTGCTGCGGTATTGATCACATTCGTTATTCAATGTAGTCTTTTGGTATTGGCGAATGCTATCGTACATCGTCAGCGTTTTACCTTAGGAAGAACTTTGATGTTACTTTATTTTATGTGTACCTCGATGTTTTTCTCTTATACAGGAATCGTGAATCAACAAATTTCTCCTGAGATTGATATTCGAAAGAATTATCAAGCATTTTATAAGGATTATGAGAATTTGCGTAATGATATGTTATCTAAATCTAACCAAACTGCAGATACTTTTACGATTACCTCGCTGATACAAGATGCGAACCAATTGAAAAAAAATAGTGAGGCTATGCGTAAATCGATTGAACAAAGCTTAAAGGGACATCAGGAACAGCTAAATGCTTCTGTCAAAATATCTTATGATGAACATGGTTATCCTATTTATGATACCACGAATAAAGATAGCACGCTCTTAAATCTTATTGATAAAGAAAATCAACAGATACAGCGATTATCTCAACTGGAAGAACTATTACGCCCTGATGAACTACAAGTTTCTTTTTTAAAAGATGCTTCCTTTGCGCAAAAGGATATGGAAGAAAAACAAAAGCTTTTGAATGATCCTTCCACGGGATACGATGAAATGAAACAGGCATATGATCATTTGGCTCAATATATGAAATCTATCGATTCCAATATGGAAATCAAAGAGTTACCTGCGACATTAGGAAGTTACTATCAAAGCTTTGCGTTACAGAAACAATTACAAGAAGAAAAATGTATGGACTATGATACACTACGATCACAGATCACAACCAGCAAAAAAGATATGACCAATGTGTCAGATATTCTCCAGCTACAATCTTTGATCACAAAAGAAATCAATGACAACTTCATCAATACCGATTTATCAGATCAAGAGTTTGCGTCAGCTTTCGCTTATTATTCTACGACATTAGAATCCATGAAAGATGCACTTCAATTTGAGGACAGTAATCTGGTTGCTTTATCTAGACTTCATCCACAACACAAGGATTTTTATACAGCATTATTTTTATTAGTTCTTGCGATCTTTGTAGATGGTACTACCGTTTTAATGCCATTCTTTATGAATAAGACGAAGAAAACGATTCTTTATGCGACCAAACGAAAAGATTTACGATTTGAGGAAGAAGAAATCCTAAGTGATATGCTGATGGGTATTTCAAAGGATCCTGTAGAGGCGATGGAAAAATTAGAAGAATTATTCGATCATTTTAGTCTAACCCCATATTTGCAGAAAAAAGGGTATGCTTTACAATGGGAAGAAAGTCAATTACATCGTTATCTTCAAGAGGATGGAAGCGATATGAGAGAATGTGTCCTCTTCTTACAGCATTGTGGTTATATGGAATATACAACAAAAGAAATGCTTAATACATTAAGAAAAGAAGCAGGATTGAGTGAAATAGAAACAGAGGCAGTTTATTTAGTGAAAACAAACTTGGTGATTTGGCTGAAACAAAACCATGCTTATGCGAAGAAAAAAAGTGATATGGAGGAAGCATGACATTTGTAAAATCAAAGCTTATGCAGATCTATCATAAGGGATGACAGTAGAGATGTAAGTGTGATGTTTGGTCAGTATCAGAGTAGTGTGCATATCAAATTAAAAAAAATAGCGTTTATCAATGAAAGACGCTATTTTTTGATCGTGTTCATTTGAATTTTAGTCTTTAGACTATCTTATGGTATGGCAAATTAACGATATCTTAACAAAAGAATGAGAAATCTTAACAAATGCGGTTGTAAATTGAGGGGCAAGTGTGTAAAATGTATGTACATCATTATGATGAGTTAAAAAGAAATGAAAAACAAATGAATATGAGAAGGGTAAAGAAGGTATAGAATGAAAATGGTGAATTTTGTTCATACGGTATTGGATTTCAAAAAACTTTCTCCTGCACAAAAAATCGCAACCAGTTTCTTGTTTGTGATTTTGGCAGGTACGATTTTATTGATGCTTCCGATCAGTAATCGTAATGGTGAGTTTTTTTCTCCAATCGATGCATTGTTCACAGCTACTAGTGCTACCTGTGTTACAGGATTATCGACCGTCACGATTGCAGATCAGTTTAACTGGTTTGGGCATCTTGTGATCGTATTGCTGATACAAATAGGTGGCTTAGGACTGATGACGTTCATGGCCGTATTGATCCTGATATTAAAAAACAGATTGTCTTTGAATGAAAAGAAAGTCATGAAAGAGATGCTGAATCAGGATAAAGTATTTGATATGAAGAAATTCCTTCTGGATATTCTTCGCTATACGCTGTTTTTTGAAGCGATCGGCACGATCATCTTAAGTTTTCGTATGATTGATGACTATGGTCCGATTGATGGAATCTTAAAGGCTGCATTTTTATCTGTATCAGCGTTTTGTAACGCTGGTTTTGATACTTTGGGATCTATCAGTCTACAAGGTTATGTGCATGATCCTCTTGTTTGTATTACGATTATGACCTTGATCGTACTTGGTGGTCTAGGTTTTGCGGTATGGTTTGATGTTCGAGATAAACTAGGTAATCTATTTCATAAAAAGATCACCTTCAAGAAGTTTCATCAATCTCTAAGTCTTCATACAAAAGTGGTATTGTTGGTTACCATCATATTGATTATTGTTCCTGCTATCTTGATCATGGCTTTGGAATTCAATAATCCGCAAACGATGGGAAGTTTCAGTATTCCTGAAAAGTTGATGTCATCTACCTTTGAATCCATTGCTCTTCGTACAGCTGGCTTTACTACTGTTAATTATGCAAATATTATGGCAGGTACTCAAATGTTGATGATGATCGTTATGTTCATCGGAGGTTCTCCGGGAGGAACTGCAGGTGGTATCAAGACTACGACCTTTGCAATGTTGGTCATCTATATGATCAATATGTTAAAGGGCAGAGAAAATGTTGTTGTGATGAGAAGACATATTGGCAATGGTACCATCATACGTGCCATGGGTATTTTCTTTATCAATATCGTTGCACTTTTGACCGGAATGTTCTTGTTGTCTATTGTTCAACCTGAAGCCTTTAATATGATAGCTTTTGAATGTGTCAGTGCCATGGCAACCGTTGGAAGTAGTCTTGGATTGACCGGACTCTTGACCTTTGGTGGAAAAGTGATTATCATAGTATTAATGTATATCGGTAGAATCGGTATTTCTACCCTGATCATATCCTTAGTGAAGGCTCGACATGAGGCTGGTAAGGATAAGATCAATTATCCTGATGGAACCATCATTGTAGGATAAGAGGAGAGTAAGTTATGAAAAAATATCAAAATCGTCAGTACGCAGTCTTAGGTTTGGGAATCTTTGGTTCTACCGTTGCGAAAACATTAAGTAGATACAATGCAGAAGTCATTGCAGTAGATATTGATCCGAAATGTGTCAATCGAATGGCTGATGTCGTAACGCAAGCGATGCAGTGTGATATCACAGATATCGATCAACTAAGAGCTGCCGGAATTCAAGATTGTGATGTGGCGGTTGTTAGTATGGGCAATCACTTGGAACAAAGTGTGATGGCAATCATCAACTTAAAAGAGTTGGGCATTCCTTATATTGTAGCGAAAGCAAAAAATAAACGCTATATGCAGATTTTCTCAAAGATTGGTGCCAATAAAGTAGTTCGTCCGGAAAAAGAAATGGGTGAACAGGTCGCCAAGGGTATTTTAGGAAAGAATATCATTGATATTATTGATTTAGATAGCGAATATAGTGTTGTGGAAATACCTACACCAAAAGAATGGGTCGGTAAATCCTTGATTGAATTAAATCTGAGAAGAAAATATGGCATCAATGTTGTAGGAATACGTAATCATGTGACAGGAGATCTGAATGTCTGTCCTGATGCCGAGTGTAAGATTGAACGTGATGATCATATGGTCGTTATCGCTGATGGAGATACCATTAATAAATTTGATAACATGATTGATTAGAGATACACATTTGTATCTCTTTTTTCATATACTGGTAGAAAGGGGGATAAATGCCTATGGTGGAAATCAAAAGATTACGCATTCAGGAACAAGATTTTATCGGTATTTATTTGAAGTTACCACGATATCCGATTCATTTGATCGTATCGACACATACCATATTAGCTAGTGATGCATTATCCATATCACATTTTGAGGATGAGAATAAGGATACTGCCATCATGCTATGTCATTATTGTTATGGTTTTGATGGATTGCTCAATAGTGAAGTAAAAGGAATCAATCAAATAGCGAAACAAGCAGGAGTGAATGTTGGAATGAAAGCGAAAGAGGCGTTGATGCTTTGTGAAAATACGAAAGAAAAAAAGAGGTAGAAAGTGGAAATGGGCTTGTTGGCTCTTTGTGTTATGCATCGGCATATGGTTTTTGATTCATTCCTTTAATCAATCTGTAGAACCTCAGCTTCAAGCTATCGCAAAGCAACATACAGGATTTGCCATCAATAATATCGTGAAAGAAGTACTAGCAGATATGGAATACGATAGCTCAGATTTCTTAAAGGTTGAACGTAACCAAGACCAACAAATAA
Organism: Hoskinsella mucinilytica; assembly: GCF_045223415.1. Taxonomy (NCBI): domain Bacteria; kingdom Bacillati; phylum Bacillota; class Erysipelotrichia; order Erysipelotrichales; family Erysipelotrichaceae; genus Hoskinsella; species Hoskinsella mucinilytica. Next base: position 78,395 of record NZ_JBEQZJ010000006.1, read on the forward strand.
CCAGTGTAGAATATGATTCAAATAAATTAAATCAAATGCTGTATTCTGCATTGAATACGATTGATGCTTCTTTGCTTGCGGCGCAAGATGGAAAAAAGGATCCAAAAACCAAAGAAGTATTCTATGAAGATGGTATTTTATATGAAATCCCTTTGGGATATTTTACGAAGTCCTATTTGTTGTATGATCATGGCCCTAAGATAAAGGTTCGAATGAAGATGTTAAATGATGTAACGGGTAATATCAAGACAGAGGCAAAAGCATATGGAATCAATAATACGTTGATCAAAATATCTTTGGTGGTCAATGTAGATGCACAGGTCATAACTTTTGTGGGTACGAGTGAATATCAGACTTCCATGGAGCTTCCTTTGGTCATTCAAGTAGTCAATGGAACTGTACCTGATCTTGCTCCATATAGCCTTACCAATTGACTTGCTAGATGATTCACAAAATGTGCGAAACTGTTGGACATCCAACAAGTTTTGTGAAAAGGGTAGTGTTATCATATGGATGGTAAAGGAAAGCTGGTGAAATCATGAAAGAGGAGGAACATGCATCTTTAAGGTTTTATATGAGTCAATATTTCTCTATGCTTCCAATCCTACTTTATGTATTGCTGAGTGCGATCATCATGATCGGTTTTCATTATTATGCCATGAAAGCCTTGATTTTGGCTGCGATCATCTCTTTATTCTTTGGTTTTATATTATGTAAAAACAAAAAAGAATACTGGAATGCGATCGTTCGTGGTTTAGCACAATATGGAAATGCACGATTGATTTTGATTTTTATGGTCATCGGTATATTCTCCAAAGTATTGGTAGATGGCAATATCGGCGGAGGTTTTATATGGCTTAGCTTACAACTAGGTTTGCATGGCGGTGCCTTTGTGGTCTTTACTTTTTTAGGATGTAGCATCATCTCCATGGGAGCTGGGGCACCCATAGCGGCATTGTTAGCGGTCATACCGATCTTCTATCCAGCAGGTGTGATGTTAGGAGCTGATCCGACAGTCATCACAGGAGCGATGTTGAGCGGGATTTTCTTTGGTGATGCTTTATCGCCAAGTTCCCAAGTCATCCATACAACGATTGCTTCTCAACATGATAAAACAACAGGAGAAAGTGCCAAACTACTTGAAACAATGAAAGAACGCTTGGGATATATCTTATTTGCCGGATGTTTGTCAATGATTCTATTTTATCTATTTGGTGGATCGACATCTTCGATCACAAATGTTAAGGAGTTAAGCGAGCTGGCAAATGTTCAAGGATTATGGATGCTCATTCCGATTGCTATTTTATTGTTACTATGCTTTCGTACCAGTGACTTATTTATTGGCGTATCTTTTGGCATTTTAAGCGGTATCGCAGTTGGATTATGTTTTGGTGTATTTCAATTACAGGATTTGTTTTATCTGGATCCAATTGGGGCGCAAATGCATGGTATTTTCATAGATGGGATTTATCAGGTGATAGATATCATCCTTTCTACGATATTGCTTTATGGATTAATACAAGTCGCAGTAGAAGGAGGTATGATGCATGTATGTTGTAACTTTGTAACCTCTTGTCGTATGAGCAAGACAAGAAAAGGCGCAGAGAGCATCATTGCCTTAGGAGTCGGTATCGTTAATGTATTATTGGCAGGGTGTGTATTGCCATCCATCTTAATGTTTAAGGATGTAGCGGATGAGGTTGGACAAAAAGCAGATATTCCACCTAGTAGACGATGTATCCTATTGACCGCAATGACAACGAATATCACCGCAATCATCCCCATCAATTCAGCCTTTGTGATGGGTGCGGTAACTGTGATTCAAGAGCTTTCGTCCAAAAATGCAATGTTACCGATCGTTGGTCCATTTAAAATCTTTTTATCATCTTATTATTGTCTGATTCTTACCTTTATATGTATTGGGTGGGTAGTGTTTGGATTAGGTAGATCTCATGAAAAAGTAAAACATTCACGTCATGATAAATACGCAAAGGAGTGGTAAATATGAGTGAAATGTATGATGTCGTTATCATTGGTGGAGGACCTGCAGGTTTGGCCGCAGCCATTTATGTTGGAAGAGCACAGCGGAAAACGCTTCTAATTGAAAAAGGAAGCTATGGTGGAAGAATCAATGATACAAGAGAAATTCGAAATTATCCGGGAGTCATATCAGATAGTGGTGCAGGATTGATGGAAAAGTTTAAAGCACATGCTCAAAGCTATCCAACCAATGAATGGAAACGAACAACAGTAACAGGTATCGTGAAACAAGAGGATGGAAGCTTTCTTGTTCAGACAAAACGACGTGGAGATTTTTTGACACATTGCATCATTCTAGATACTGGCACAAAGCCTAGAATGTTAGGTATTCCAGGCGAATTAGAATTCGCAGGACATGGTGTTGCGTATTGTGCAACTTGTGATGCTGAATTTTTCAAAGGAAAAGATATCTATGTGTTAGGTGCAGGAGATCAAGCAATTGAAGAAGCTGATTATTTGACAGGTTTTGCGAACAAGGTAACCATCATTGTACTTCATGAAGAAGGCCATTTAGATTGTAATGAGGTGGCGGCACAAACTGCATATCAAAATCCTAAGATTGATTTTGTATGGAATTCAACGCTTCAAGAAATCAAAGGGGATGAAGAGGTTACCTCACTTGTAATCAAAAATGTTGTGGATCAAACGATTCAAGAGGTCAAAGCAGATGGTATCTTCTTCTTTGTCGGTATGGTTCCCCAAACCGAGCTAGTTCAAGATTTGCTTGCATGTGATGATAAGGGATACATCCTGGTTAATGAGAAAAAAGAAACTAATATAGCGGGTATCTATGCAATTGGAGATTGTACACAAACCTTTTTAAGGCAAGTGGTAACGTCTGCAGCGGATGGTGCAATTGCGGCAACAGCAAGTGAGCGTTATGTGAAAGAAAAGAAACAAATAGATGCGATATTGACACCGGATAGCGGTAAGGTTGCTTTCTTATTCTATCAGCCTTATGAGAATGAGCAAATAGAGAAAATGTCTATGAAAGAAGAACAATTAAAGGATACCTATCGTGTCATACGTCAGGATATTACCAGACAGACATTGTTATATGATCGATTAAATATCAAGGCATCTCCAGCAATTGCCTATTATGAAAATGGCAAGCTGATGAAGATAGAAAACTAAGAACGGAGGAATGAAAAATGGGACAACCAAGTGTATTCCCACATGGAGTAACAGTTTATGATCCAGAGAAATGCTGGAATGGGTATACCATCGTACCACTGATCAATGATGGTGTATTGTTGTTTGATATGAATGGGAATGAAATCAGAAGATGGAATATGCATGCAATGCCACCGAAGTTATTACCTGGAGGCTATGTCATGGGTCTATCAGGTTATCGCCATCCGGATTATGGTATGCAAGATGGTGTTAATCTGATCGAAATTGATTATGATGGAAATATCGTTTGGGAATTTGATCATTTTGAAGAAATCAATGACCCAGGTAGAGATCATCGCTTTATGGCACGTCAGCATCATGATTATCAAAGAGAGGGAAACCCGGTTGGTTATTATGTTCCAGGCATGGACGCAAAACCTTTATCAGGAAATACCTTGATCTTGGTACATCAGACGATACATCAACCTATGATATCAGATAAAAAGCTTTTAGATGATTGTATGATAGAGGTTGATTGGGAAGGAAACATTTTATGGAAATGGTCTATATCAGATCATTTTGAGGAATTGGGCTTTGATGAGGCAGCATTGAATATTCTTGCTAGAGATCCAAATATGAGATCTTCTGATGGTGGTATCGGTGATTATTTACATGTAAACTGTATGAGTTATCTTGGTGAAAATAAGTGGTATGATCAAGGCGATGAACGATTTAAACCGGATAATATTATCTTTGATTGTAGAGAAGCTAATATTCTGGCAATTTTAGATAAGGAAAGTGGTAAGATCGTTTGGAAGATCGGTCCTGATTTTAATGCCACTCCTGAATTGAAAAAACTAGGATGGATCATTGGACAGCACCATTTTCATATGATTCCTAAAGGTCTTCCAGGGGAAGGAAATCTCTTGGTATTTGATAATGGTGGTTGGGCAGGTTATGGAACACCAAATCCCGGTTCACGAAATGGTAGTAAAAATGCACAACGTGATTATAGTCGAGTGCTTGAATTTGATCCGATAACGCTAGAAGTTGTATGGAAATTGACACCAAAAGAATTAGGACATGCTATTCCAACAGATGCAAGTAAGTTTTATAGTCCTTATGTTTCCAGTGCACAACGCTTACCTAATGGAAATACGCTCGTGACAGAAGGCAGCGATGGTCGTATAATAGAGGTAAGTAGAGAACATGAAATTGTATGGGAATGGATTTCTCCTTACTATAGTCATAATGAAACAGGACCAAAAAACAATATGATCTATCGTGCTTATCGTTATCCATACAGCTATGTTCCTCAAGAGCCACAACCTAAAGAGGTAGCCATCCCTCGTATTGACAATACCACCTATCGTGTGGCAAATGCAGGCGCTCTTGGCGCAAAGACAGTGATTGATGTAGAAGGTACCCTTCCTTATTATCAGGATGTAGCCTTATGTGTCGCCACAGATGATGAGGAAGATATGACCAAACGAGAAAAGCTATTCACCATAGATCATAGCCTATTTGAACCAATCACCAGTATCAGAGCATTTGATGAACAAGTCTTACAAGCTACAGATAAGCCGGTATTGGTATTGTTTGGCGCAGAGCGTTGCGTACATTGTAAAGCCCTTCATCCTGTATTGGAAGAGGCATTGAATGAAGAATTCCATGGAAGTTTCCATATCTACTATGTCAATGTTGATGAATGTAAAGATTTGGTAACAGCATATCATGTACAAGGCATTCCTGTTGTGGCATTATTCAAAGCAGGAAAAGAACTACAGCGCTTTAACGGAGAAAAAGACTATGATGATGTCTGTGATTTTTTAGATCAGGCTTTGATATAAACGTTAGGAGGTATTCTTTTGGAAACAGATTGTAACATTCACCAAGCACCATTTGTATATCGTTGTCTACATCATCCCATTTATGCAGAACAGCTTCGTTATGAAACTTATAAAACTGCTGCCGTTTTATGTCCGGTTCACACACCGATAGAAGCGTTTGGGTTCGTTGTAGATGGCTGTTTAAAAGCTGAGAAATATACAGTGAATGGCAATGAACTTTGTTGTGCCTATTTTGAAGATTATGATGTGTTTCCGGAATTGTTGTATTTTACAGGAAAAAAAGAATATACCTATACGTTAATTGCAGTGAAAAAAACAGAAGTAGCTTGGATGCCTGCTTCTGTTTTTGAGCATATGTTAAAAGAGGATACAGAAATGATGTACTCCTTTATGTTATACCTATCAAAACGAGGTATGAAAAATCAAATGCTGTTAAATTGTCTACATTATCAGACAATCAAAGAACGCATCGCATTTTGGCTTCTTCATGTGAATCATATGAAACAAGAGGAAAAGCTTCCTTTGCCTAAATCACAAACAATGTGGGCAAATACGCTTCATGTATCTAGATCATCTTTGAATCAAGAGCTCAAACATATGGAACAGGATGGATATTTCAAAATAGAAGGTCATTCTTTAATTCTTTTAAATCAAGATGGATTAGAACAGCTTTTATAAATAAGAAATGATTTGATTTTGTAAGCTCATATCTCGAATATTAGATTGTTTTCATTGTTAAGTAAATATGATTTATTATTTAAAATTAAATGCCGATAATCCTTTAAACTAAGGTTCATCGGCATTTTTCTGTATGGTGATGATATCAAAATCATAGTATGTATATTAAAGTTTCATAAAAAATTTGTGAATGATTGTAATTCATTTGATTCCCCCTACTTTAGATCATAATAAAAAAATGAAGAAATAAAAAAATTACGTATATAAGTAAGTAGGGAGGTACTTTGAAATGGAAAAGCATTCCTATTTAGAGTGGAAAAGGAGTACATACCATGGATGCGACAGTCTCACTGATCGTAATCTTGATTCTAATCTGCGTAATTCTAAAAAGATAACGTAGAGATATGATGATAGAGATTCTGGATTGGTCCTTATCACTGTTCAGAAGTTCATGAATGAAAACTTTTCCGTTCTTGGGAATTTTTAGGTTTACATAACTAAAAAAGAAAGAATATAGGCTTTATACTCTTTCTTCATCAAATTTATTAGGATTGTACTTGTTCGATATATTTTCGTATGTTGCTTGCATTCGCATACACTTGATAATCATCCTGATCAATAACAACTAGAGTAGGTGCTTGCATAATTGCATATTTTTTGGTTAGTTCTTGACGTTCTTCAGCATCGATTTTTTCATATTCAATACCGGCACCTTGTAACCAGTTTGTTGCAATTTTACAATTTGGGCAGGTCTTTGTTGTAAATAATAATACTTTTCCTTGCTTAATTTCTTGATTTTCCATAGTGGTTGTTGTTTCTTTTTTTGCGATTGCATCTCTTCCTTTTAATACAGAATGTCCGATATCATAAGTTTTACGTTCCTTATATTCTTGTGATTTACCTTCATTCCAGTTTTGTACAGGACGATAATATCCAGTGATACGACTCCATACCTCCGTTTTCTCACCACAAATAGGGCAGGTATATTCTTCACCAGTGATATAACCATGGTTCTTACAAATAGAATAGGTTGGAGATAGAGTATAGTAAGGCAATTTATAGTTTTGCGCAATCTTACGAACCAAAGAAGCCGCAGCCTTCCAATTAGGTAGTTTTTCTCCAAGGAATGCATGGAAAACGGTACCTGATGTATACAATGTTTGAAGCTCATCTTGCACATCCAAAGCATCAAAGATATCCTCCGTATAACCAACCGGTAAATGAGAGCTATTCGTGTAATATGGGGTATTTTCATCTTCTGTAGCAGTTATGATATCAGGATAGCGTTCTTTGTCGTGTTTAGCCAAACGATAAGTTGTAGATTCTGCAGGAGTTGCTTCTAGATTATATAAGTCACCATATTCTTCTTGATAAATAATCAAACGCTCTCTCATGTGGTTTAATACTTGTTTGGTGAATTGCTGTGTTTCGGTATCTGTCATATCTTTGTGAAGCCATTTAGCATTCAAACCAACTTCATTCATCCCAATCAACCCTAAAGTAGAGAAGTGATTGTTGAAGGTACCGAGGTAACGCTTGGTATAAGGATAAAGACCTTCATCTAACAATTTGGTGATGACCGTACGTTTTACTTTTAAGGAACGTGCGGCAACATCCATTAAATGGTCTAGACGTTTATAAAAATCATCTTCATCTTTTGCAAGATAGGCGATACGAGGCATGTTAATAGTTACAACACCAACGCTTCCTGTACTTTCTCCACTACCAAAGAAGCCACCGGATTTTCTTCTTAATTCACGAAGATCTAAACGCAGACGACAGCACATACTTCGTACATCACTAGGTTCCATATCACTGTTCACATAATTAGAGAAATAAGGTGTGCCGTATTTGGCAGTCATTTCGAATAAAAGCTGATTGTTCTCTGTTTCAGACCAATCAAAATCTTTTGTAATGGAATAGGTTGGAATCGGATATTGGAATCCACGTCCATGAGCATCGCCTTCGATCATAATTTCGATGAAAGCTTTGTTGATCATATCCATTTCTTTTTTACAATCTTTATATTTAAAATCTACTTCTTTTCCACCGACGATACAATTTAATTCAGCTAGATCATTTGGAACCGTCCAATCTAATGTGATATTGGAAAAAGGAGCTTGTGTTCCCCAACGACTTGGCGTATTCACACCATATATAAAGCTTTCAATGCATTTTTTAACTTGATCATAATCTAGTTGATCTACCTTTACAAATGGAGCAAGATACGTATCAAAAGAGGAGAATGCCTGAGCACCGGCCCATTCATTTTGCATGATACCAAGAAAATTTACCATTTGATTACATAGGGTAGCCAAATGACTTGCCGGTTTACTGGTGATTTTACCAACAACGCCACCTAAACCTTCTTGAATCAGTTGCTTTAAGCTCCAACCGGCGCAATAACCGGTTAACATGCTTAAATCATGAATATGCATATCGCCGTTTTTATGTGCTTGCGCAATTTCATCATCATAAATTTCAGAAAGCCAATAATTAGCGGTTATGGCACCGGAATTATTTAAAATCAATCCACCAACAGAATAGGTAACAGTAGAATTTTCCTTCACACGCCAATCAGTCGCTTTGACATAACTATCCACAAGATCTTTATAATCTAGAATCGTTGATTTCATGTTACGGATCTTTTCTCTTTGTTTACGATATAAAATATAACCCTTTGCGACATCAGCATATCCGGCTTGAATCAAAACAGATTCTACACTGTCTTGGATATCCTCTACAGCAATGGTATCGTTTTTAATTTTTGGCTCAAAATCACTGGTAACTCGTAGTGCCATCATATCAATGACACTAGGGTGATATTGTTTTCCTTGAGCATCAAAGGCCTTACTGATTGCGCTGGCAATCTTTGTGATGTTGAATTCTGCAATCTTTCCATCTCTTTTGATAACGTTGTACATTTTTCATTCTTCCTTTCAGATTCCTCTTATCAAAGTATTCTCTATATAAGGCTTTAACTGTGCTTGATAAGCTTCTAGTTCTTCTTTTTCAAGCCCATGAAGTCCTTGCTGAATGACACATTCTCCATCTTCAAAATTCTGAAGATAGTAGGCGTTTGCTCCTTTTAGCCATGTGCCAATGGCTAAGATATCTTCTAAGCGATGATATTCCTTTACCACTGTAGTACGAAATTCATATGGAATAGAGCCTTCCATGAGAAAACGTACACTTTCTTCAATGGAAGTCAGATCCATATGATGTATTCCCGAGGTTTCTGCATAGCGCTCTTTGCTGTTTTTGATATCCATCGCAACATAATCCACCAGACCTTCCGCAACCAGTTCTTTCAACTTATCCGGATTGGTTCCATTGGTATCTAATTTAATGGCATATCCGAGTTTTTTGATTTTTCTTAAAAAAGGCTTTAGGGTTCCTTGGAGCAATGGTTCTCCTCCACTGATACAAACTCCTTCTAATATAGAAACACGTTTTTTTAAGAAGGATAGTACATCATCAACAGGTAGTTCTGCCATGTTTTCCGGAAGAAATACAAGATCTCCATTATGACAGAAAGGGCAACGAAAGTTACATCCACCCGTGAAAATGGTACAAGCCATCTTTCCCGGATAATCTAATAGGGTAAGCTTTTGAAGGCCGAAGATCTTTACATCTTCACTTGCTTGCTCTACATCATATTGCATTGCATTTTCGGTGATCTTTTCTTGAATGACTTCATACTGATGTATTTCTTCTTGAGTGAGATTCTTGGTCAAACGTTCCCACCATTCTCTTCGAATCAGATAAAGTTCACTGATGATATTTTTGGTGGCATCTGTTGTATATAAGCAACGAACACGTTTATCATCCTTACCTGGTACACTTTTGACATATCCAAGTTCTTCTAGCTTTTGAATGCTTTTGGTAATCGTTCCTTTATCAAAAGCTCCTTTATATGCTAGATTTTGCATGGTAATACCTTCATTTTCATAGATCAGGATCAAAAATAAAATTTGCCCTGCACCAATCTGATAATCTTCAAGCTGTTTGTCATAAAACTTTTGCGCACAGCGATACAGAATGGAATTGTTCATCAATAAATAGTTACTGCTCTCCATATGTTGTTATCCTTTTTCAATTAGTTGAACTTTCAACTATTGGTATGATACCACGCAGTTCGACACATTTCAATAGCATGAAATCACTTTCATAATTTTCATAATAATACATTGATGTCTATCGATATCTTAGTCAAAAAGATGACTTTGTCTAACTTTCGTTTTTGTAAGAACCATGAAGTGCCATACTATGTTATGATAATGTAGAAAGAAGGTATTACATATGATGATGCTATTTCTCTTGGCTTGTTTATGCCTCATGGTCTTTTGTATGTATGATGTATATCGGTTTTTCACTGTCAGTATGAACTTTCGATATCAAAAACAATGCTATATCGGTTGTAGTATCTTGGTGGCGATATCAATGATCCTACGCTTTTCTTTTCATTTTTATCAAATCGAATCTGATTTACTTTCTACCATGATCTTATATATATGTAGTTATAGCTTTTTTGTATATATTCTATTATTTTTTGTATATTGGGCCTATCGTTTCTATCATCGCTATCATCCAAATGCAATCGGAAAACGGTGGTTTCTGATTACGCTGCTTATGGCTAGTTTGATCACAAGTTTTAGCTTATGGAATGCTACACAGATCAAGAAAAAGGAATATGTGGTTCCAATAGCGGGGCTCACAAAGGATATGGATCTGATGTTGGTTAGTGATCTTCATATTTCTACCAGTGTGAAACATACCCAGATTCAAAAGCTATTTACGTTAGCCTCACAAGAGCGTGTAGAAGCGATTTTGATTGCTGGTGATTTATTTGATGAATCAACGACGAAAAAGGATATGCAATATTTTTGTGATCAAGCAAAACGATCTCGACAACAAATATATTATGCCTTAGGAAATCATGAATCGCTATCCCCAAATAAACAAGCATATCTGGCAATGTTAACGAAAGCCAATGTGAAGATATTACAAGATGAAACAGTGCTACTTGATCATCAATTATTATTGGTAGGAAGAAAAGATAAAATGGAAAAACATCGGAAACCACTTGCGGATCTCGTTTCTCAAAATGAAATGGTGTTGGTGATGGACCATCGACCTGTATATGATGAAACAAAGGTTGCATTACAGGTGAGCGGGCATACGCATAATGGACAAATTGCGATAAATCAGCTATTCACCAGCATCGTTTATCCTCATATTTACGGAAGTTATGATGATCCTTATCCGATGATCGTGACGAGTGGCTATGGTACATGGGGATTTCCGATGCGACTTGCAAGTCAAAATGAATATGTTATCCTACATATCGTAAATACAGCAAAATAGAAAAAGCAGTACACCGTTAGGAAACATGATCGGGCGTACTGCTTATTTCACTTAGTGTTGAAAAAGACATTTCTTCTATTGCTTTGCGCATACTGAGGAAAAATGAAGATAAGGTTTCATTCATGATTTTTCTAGTAGAAGGATCGATATTGTTCAATGCTTTGACGATGATGGTCATATTTTTAAGCTTATTTTCCTTCAGTTCTTTTAGACTTTTGGCATTCGTAGATTGAAAGATATCATACATGGCATCAATAAAGGTAGCACGCTGCTCAGGGGTTAACTTGATAAGCATGTTCTTCATCGTTTTATCCATCAAAATACTAGATGTATCCACCATGGTAAGGGTTAAAAAACCGGCACCCATGACTTGCCAAGAATAGGGATCGTGTTGCCATAAGGAAATCTGTGTACTTTTGACAACATGATATTCTTCCTCATGATTTAATAACATACCAACAACACTAGATTGAGGTACATAACTATGAATTTTTGAAACGATTCGTTGATAGCCTTCTCTTTTCAGCATCGAATCATTAAATCCAGGACCATCATTGTTATAGATTGCCTGAATCCGATGTTGTATCTCTTCTTTCACGCTTGCACTTGCATATACAGCTAAATTACCACCCTTACTATGTCCACCGACATATAATGCTCCATGTGTATGTTGAGCAATTTTAGTGAGATATTCTTGTGCTTCTAATTGACTTGGAATGGTATCCAGAAAGGTCATATTGAAATCTTCTTTCCAACCGATGAGGGTATTATCCGTACCACGATAAGCAACATAAGTATCTGAGCCATGAAATTGGAAGGCTAAAGCAGAGAACTGTTTTTGTTGTTCTTCATCGATATGGTCTACATAAGAATGTATTTTTACCTTTCCATAACGAACACTTTCTGCCATCATACGTAGTAATGTGAGATCATGTTCACTACGATAGCGTTGTTCATCTAAGGAAAAAAACAAATTGCTTGCTTCCTTGATGGTAAGTGACTTCTTCTTGGTTTTTTGAAATACTTTGGAAAAACGAAGATAGGAAAGCGTGGCGAACACCAAATTATCTACTTCTTGAAAAGGGGCATTTGAAAAGGAAAGATCACCACGCCATTTGATATAAGTTAATATATTATCCATAAAATGACTCCTGTTCTTTTTCCCATCTATTATATCACAAGGATAAAACAATGCAAAAAATACAAAACAGGATCACAAAGATTTAAAGGTGAGAACAAAGCTCGTAAGCATCCCAGATGCCTTCCATGATATCTTTAGGATGAGAACTATCTCCGATATTGTAAATATCTTTTGCTCTGGTCAGGATGTTATGATATAAAGTAGATTCACTACGATAACCTAATGCAACTATAACATTTGATGCAGGAAGTTCTTTTTGTTCCTCTTTTTCTTTTACGATGATACTACCATTCTTGACTTCCATTAACGTTGTATTTAAGTGGATATCTGTATGGTAATGCTCTAAAAGTTCCATGATCATCTGTAAGTTCATATCTGCTGGAGCACCGGTTGACATCAACTTATCTGCCATTTCAATGATCGTTGTTTTCTTACCTTGTTGAGCAAGCCAAATCGCTAATTCACAACCAACAAGACCACCACCAATGATGATAGCATCTTCTTCTATTGTCTTAGTGCCTTTTAACACGTCCACTGCTGTATATGCCTGATCCAATCCCTTGATGGCAGGTAAGAAAGGTTTGCTTCCGGTCGCACAAAGTACGACATCTGCCTGCATGATGCGTGGATCATCTTCTTTGATTTCTTCATTCAAACATACATTGACTTTCAATTCTTCTAATTGATGTTCATACCATTTGATCAATAATTTTCCATCATCCTTAAAGGAAGGAACACTAGCCCAAGTATACATACCGCCTAGATGATCTTCTTTTTCTACTAAGGTGACCTCATGTCCTCGTAAAGCAAGGACCCTTGCGGCTTCTAAGCCTGCTGGACCACCACCGATGACAAGTGCATGTTTTCTTTCTTGTGCAAGAGTGAATGCCGCTTCTTTTTCTCTATTACATTGTGGATTGATTGCACAAGACATCAAACGCATAGAATGTGCACGAGCAAAACAACCATCATGGCAAGATAAACAAGGACGAATATCTGCTTCCTTACTCATACGCATTTTATTGACGAAATCAGGATCAGCTAACAATGGTCTTCCTAATACTACCATATCACAAATATTTTGGTTGATGGCATCACTTGCTAATTCAGGATATCCCATACGACCGGCCATAAGAACAGGGACCTTCACAACTTCTTTCACTTTCTTTGCGAATGGCATGTAAAGACCTCGTTCTTGGAAGAAAGGAGGATGTGCCCAATACCAAGCATCATAGCTACCTACATCCACATTCAAAGCATCATAACCTGCTTCACTTAAAATCTTCGCAAATTGTAGACCTTCTTCGACATCTCGACCCATTTCCGGATAGTCCTCCCCAGGTAGAATACCATGACGTTTCGCACGGATAAAGCTTTTTAACGAGAATCGTAACATGACAGGGAAGTCTTCACCGCATGCTTGTTTTACGGCTTTTAATATGGCTAAAGGAAAACGTAGTCTACCCATCATATCGCCACCGAATTCATCTTCACGTTGATTGAATAATGTCATGGTAAAGTTATCTAATAAATAACCTTCATGTACAGCGTGGACCTCAATGCCATCAGCACCCCCCATTTTCGCAAGCATAGCGCATGTCGCAAAATCTTTGATCAGCTCATAAACCTCATCAGTTGTCAAAGCACGATGTTGAATGGAAGGATCCCAACGATTGGTAGTTGCACTTGGTGCTACAAAGGTATTGTCTAGTATCATTGCGGGAATTGCACTACGTCCCAATCCTGCGCTCAATTGAACAAAGAGTTTAGACCCGTAGCTGTGAATGCCATCACTCATTTTCTTTAGTTGTGTCATGTACTCCTGTGGATCTTCTAATGGACATGGAAAACTGGCTTTCCGATGTTTTTCAATCCGATTTTCAATGAAGTTTGCTCCAGTGATGATCAAACCGGTACCACCCTTGGCACGTTCTTTGAAATAGTCAATAGATTCCTGTGCATACGCCCAATGATCCGTTAATTGCCCCATGGCCATAGGAGCCATTGCGAAACGATTGCGTATTTCGATCTTGCCGATGTGTAACGGAGTAAATGCAGTTTCATAAGATGTTTTCATTTTCATACCTCCAAAAAATGAACGTGTTCATATATGTCTATGATAGCGCTTTCTTAAAGCTGTGTCAACCCTTGTATTCCTTCATTTCAACGTGTAAAATAAAGATAATAGAAACGAGGGGTCGTTATGCAGATAAAAGAAAAGAGTAAATCAGAATTGACCAAAGAGAAAATCCAACATTCTGTCGCAAAGCTGATGAAATGTGTGGATCTTTCTGAACTAAATGTGAGAGAAATTTGTAAAGATGCCGGTATCTCGATCGGTACCTTTTATTTGTATTTTCCTTGTAAAGAAGCAGCAGTATTGTATTGTTATCGGCAAGCAGATCAAGTTTTTGATGATATGGAATTATCCCAAACACCGTTAGAAAATATAGAACAGATACTAGATACCTATGTGCATATGGTATATTTGAATGATATGTCCACGGTAAGACAGCTTTATGTATGTCATATCAAATATCATGATCCTTATTTTTTTGATGAAAACCGTCCGGTGTTTATTCGCCTTTATCATGAAATCGAAAGCATCGTACATGATCTAGATGCCAGTAAACAAATCGCAATGCGTATCTTAACCATGGCAAGAGGTTTGATTTTCCATATCTGTTGTATAGAAAAAGAACAAATACCATCCAATTGGTATCAAAGCAGTATAGAGGAATTAATGCAATATGTGTTTTTTTTGATTCATGATTTGACAAAGACAAAGGAATAAACTATACTATATATAGATGATGTGATGGTATTCATTCTTTAGAGGGTGTATTCATTCTTTAGAGGGTGTATTCATTCTTTAGAGGGTGTATTCATTCTTTAGAGGGGATGATATTCTATGAAAAAGTTATCTGTGATCATGTCTGTTTTACTAAGCACCTTATTTTTTATTACGGTGTTTTTTTCATTAGGTAATCAGAATTTCATGACCATCATAGATACAAATGCTTATTTTAATACCGTTGATTTATCAAAAGGAAAAGCCATACAAATTTATTTAAAGGAAGAAGTTGCATCAGATGAAGAATGTCAAAACTTTTTCTATCAACTTTTCAAAAAGTATCATGCAGTTGCTGTAGGTACTGCTCAATATAGGGGCATTGAACTAGAAAATACTGCTACATATGTCTATGCAGAAACCAATATTTACGAAGGACAATTTGAATCTAAGGATCAAGTACAAATTGATTACTCAAGCAATACGGAAACATCGTATTATACATCGGATCCTTTGGATCAACAAGGAGCTTTGATTGATTACTTGAATCCTATGTTTTATAATTACTCCAATGTTATCTCTTATCATCCTTGGCATCAGGCGAAAAATTATCGTATGCCTGTATTGATCAATGTTGATGGTATCAGTGTAGAAGAATTTCAAAGGGTAATCAAAGGTACTCCTTGGGAGAAAAGTTTAAGAGATGTAAAAGAACTGGATTCATATTCGATTAAAAACTCAGTCACGGAAGAGGGAATTCAATTTGATTCCTATCATCTTTTAAGTGTCAGTATGGGATTATCCTTTGCGTCTTTGCTTTTGATGATGATTGTGGAAATCGTGAAACACAAGAAGTATGTTGCAGTAGCGCAATTGAATGGAATTAGTAAAACAAACATTATAAAAAAGAAATTCTCAACCTATCTTTTGAGTATTTTCTGTGGCTTTAGTGTTTCACAATTATTGTTATTATACTTTGTAAG
Source organism: Hoskinsella mucinilytica (assembly GCF_045223415.1). Taxonomy (NCBI): domain Bacteria; kingdom Bacillati; phylum Bacillota; class Erysipelotrichia; order Erysipelotrichales; family Erysipelotrichaceae; genus Hoskinsella; species Hoskinsella mucinilytica. The sequence goes on from NZ_JBEQZJ010000006.1 coordinate 94,358, forward strand.
TGGACCTTATAGAAATATAAATCGAGAGTTATATCAAGTGATAGGGCTTGCAATCGTTGGCTTTTTTGTATTAATGTTAATCGTGATTGCGTTTTTATATGGGTATTTATGGATGTTTTGTGATTTTAAAGATTTGAAAAAGAAAAAAATGAATTTGATGAGTATTCGAATAAATATTATTTTAAAAATTATATTAACGGTTGGGTTGATTTCACCATTTGTCTCCTTGGCTAAAGATAGCTATCATCAAATGATTCGAACAGTAGCCATGTATCAAATGAAAGAAGAAAGCCAACATCGATATCAGGTAATAAATAATGTAGAGTCTTACCAAACACAATCAGATATAGAAATGATTATGAAGATCAATCAGTTTGTTGTTCAGGAATGTCATGGTAAAACATTTGATTTTTTTGATTGGATGCTTCATTATCACGATGCGCAAAAGGATGGTGTTAAGGAGGAATATGAAATTCCTTATGTTGTTGTGAATCGAAATTATTTAAAAGATTATCAAATAAAGCATGATGAAAATCATAAAATAATAGATACTGATGCTTTAACGAAAGGTGTATTGCTTGTGCCAAAACGCTATGAGAACACGGCATCTTTACAAAACTATATCAATCAACTTCATCCTTCTCAAACGATATGGATAGAAGATTTAGATCGTTCCTTACGACCACTTAAGTTTTCGGAAGTGGACGAAGCTGGAGAATATCTAAATAATCCAATCATCTATTTATATGATGAACAAGATGAAATGAGTGCTTATTATATGAGTGATTATTATGTTGATACAGATGATTTACAAGGCATAGATGAAAAATTAAAAGCACAAAATTTAGATCAGATGATATATTTCAATTCTATGCTACCGGAAATAGAAAGAGAGTTTAATAAACAATTTATCACTTTTACGTCTATGGCATTTTTATTCTTTGGTTATCTATGTGTTTATTTGACCTTTGTATTTCAAAGTGTGTTTGTATATCTGGATGTATATCAAAAGAAACTATCTATACAATATTTACAAGGGTATTCTTATGCAAAACGATACTATGAGATTTATATCCTTAATTTATGTGCTTATATCTTAGCCAGTATTGCTGTATATATGTTATATGAAATAGCGTTAACTGCTATTCTCTACTACATTTTATTCTTTGGTCTGATTGAAATCTTATTTATCATATATCAAATTAGACGCTTTGAACGTCATTCTGGTTTAAAAGCTTTGAAATAAAAGGAGGGTACTATGAAAGCATTACAGATAAGAGGCATCACAAAGGCTTATGGAAAAAATATAGTAATCAAAGATTTTGATTTAGACGTGGAGGAACAGGAATTTGTCTGTATCATAGGAGAAAGCGGTTGTGGAAAAAGTACGTTGTTGAATATGATCGGCGAATTGGAAAAGCCAGATCAAGGAACCATTACCTACTTTGATAAAAAAGGTTATCCACCATATTCTCGAGGAGCGGAAAAGTTACTGCGATATGAAATAGGTTATTTATTTCAGAATTTTGCACTTGTAGACGATGAAAGCGTATATCGTAATTTAGAGATGGCTCTTACTTATCAAAAAGGAAATAAAAAAGACAAAATTATGAAGGCTTTGGAAGAAGTGGGATTAAGTGGATTTGAGAATAAAAAAGTCTATCAATGCTCAGGTGGGGAACAACAGCGTATTGCTATAGCAAGATTACTTTTAAAACCATGTAGAATCATCCTTGCTGATGAACCAACGGGAAGTCTAGATCCGCATAATAAACAAATTGTGATGGAACTTTTGAAAAAAATGAAGCAAAGTGGGAAAACGATCATCGTAGTGACTCACGATAAGGAAGTATCAGAAATCGCCGATAGAGTCCTCACCTTAACAAAACTAACCAAGTAAAGGCAGCTATGTGTTCGCTGCCTTTTTAAAATATCGTTGTATATTTGGATGAGGTAGCTTATAATAGATTCAAAGTAAAGGATGAAGTAAATCATGAAAAAGAAGCTGACAATGCAGGATATCGCAGATATGAGTGGTGTCACAAAAAGTACAGTATCAAGATATTTTAATGGGGGATATGTCAAAGACGATACTAGGAAAAAAATAAGGGAGATCATAGAAAAATACCATTATGAACCCAATGCATTTGCACAAAGTCTGAAGGCAAAATCGAGTCGGATCATTGGTGTCATTGCACCTTGTCTAGATTCAACAGTAACCAGTCGTACAATGATGGCGATTGATGAATATCTTAGAAAAGAAAATTATATGTCATTGATTATGAATACGGATCATGATGAAAAGTTGGAACTAAAATATATGGAAAGCTTATGGCGGATGAATGTTGATGGCATCATCTTGATCGCAACACAAGTTAGTGATGCACACTGTTCTTTGGTGAAAAAAATGGATCTGCCTTTTGTTTTTGTTGGTCAAAAATATGAGGATGGGATATCCATATTATATGATGATTATCGAGCAGGAAAAAAGGTAGGCGAGCTTGCCGCAAAGCATGGACATAAAGATATTGTTTATATTGGTGTGCATGAAAGTGATCAATCCGTTGGTGTAGAGCGAAGGGATGGCATCATTCAGGCGTTAAAAGAACATGGCATCACAAATGTGGAACAACTATATGCGGATTTTAATTTTGATGTTGCTTATGATAAGACGAAAAAATTGTTAGCGAAAAGAGTTCCTGATATGATCATTTGTGCGACAGATAAACTGGCATTAGGTGCTTATAAAGCCATTCAAGAAAAGGGAATTCATATTCCGGATGAAATATCATTGATTGGTTTCGGTGGTTATGAAATCAGCTCTTTATTAACACCGAAACTGACCACGATACGATATGATAGTGATACAGCAGGATATATTGCTGCTGAAACAATGGCAAAACTTTTGAAACAAGAACCAGTCCCTAGTGTACAAATTGTAGGATATGAATTATTAGAGGGAGATAGCATTAAAGATATGAGTGACCAGACCTAAGTGTCTGTTTTTTTACAATTAAGTGCTTATTTACTTATCATGAACTAGGAGAATTATGAAATATTTTAATCATATCAGCTTATTGTAAGATAAGTGTATAACTGCAATAACATAACCAACCAAGTATCAAAATGAAAGAAAATTTGAAGAATTTGGCCAAAAAATATAAGTTTTTTTAATAATTGATACAAATGCAAAGTTTTGTGTTATCATATCTACCATAAAAAATGAAAGGGGGTTTGTGGTGATGGTCATAGTATTTCATAGTGATTAAAGAATATCGTACTTTGTTTTGATCAAAACGTTGGTGATGAATGAGTATCGTTAACAAAATTTGATGTGTTTCAAATCATAAAAAGTATGTAAAATTTTCTTTATCTGTTTACATTTTATGGTTAACTTAGTATAATATGATTGTAGGATAGGTATATCCATGCATCGTAT